>JBPCVB010000735.1:0-9291 GCA_051010855.1 Pirellulaceae bacterium
TGGCGTGAGCCGCACCAGCGGCAAATCCCGGTTTTTGCAGAATTCACTTGCATTTCGCTAGCACAGGCTCGATAACTGTACAAATGTACAGTTCTGCCGGGTTTCGGCGGCCATGGGCCGTGATTCCCGGTTTTTTGTCGGCCTGCCGACCGCACTTGTCCAGCGGCTGCGGCAGGATACGGGACAGGACGCTGATGCTTGAGATCACGAAAAAAGCTCCGGCAACTTGTCACGGACGAACCATGAGTACCGCACGGACTGCACCGCACGTTTCCCCACCGGCGATCATCGATTCGCTGCGTCAGCAAATTCGTCGCATGGAGACACTGGCTCGCGCCGATGATGCGCGAGTCATCTCGACTGGCTGTCGCGAACTCGATCAGCTGTTGCCTGCCGGCGGTCTGGGATCGGGGACAATCACCGAGTGGCTGACACCGGCCGGTGGTCAGGGGGCGGAGTTGTTATCACTGTTGGCGGCCCGTGAAGCCTGTGCCGATGGCGGCGCGTTGGTGATCATCGATCCGGATCAGTCTTTTTACGCGCCGGCGGCTGTGGCCTGGGGGATCAATCTGGACAACACGATTGTGTTGTCAGGCGCGAGGGATGAGGTGCGAGGCGCGAGGAAAGCCTCACCCTGCCCTTCTCGCGCCTCATCCCTCGCGTCTCACAGCGTCTTTTGGGCGATCGATCAGGCGTTGCGTTGTCCGGCAGTGGGCGCGGTGTGGGGTCGGCTGGATCGTGTTAACCAGCGCTGGCTGAGGCGTTTTCAGTTGTCGGCCGAGCAGAGTGGCGCAGCGGGCATGTTTGTGCGTCCGGCCAGTGTGCAAGGCCAGCCAGGCTGGTCGGAAGTGCAGTGGCTGGTAGCAGAAAACAGGTCACAGGTCGAAAGTCGCGAGTCGCAAGCTCAACCCTCACCCGCCGCTACGCGGGCTTCGGCGAACTCGGTCGAGTCGCGATCTCTGCCGGTCTCGGGAGAGGTGAATGGTCACCGATCGTTTACTCCTGCGCCGGTGCAACGCGCTTATCAGCGGGCGTGGCGGGAAAGGCAGCACCGCGGCCGTGAGAAAGCAGATGCTGCTTTTGACCGCACGATACATCTGCAACTGGTCCGCGTGCGTGGCGGACCCCCGCTGATGCATCGCCGAGTTACGGTTCGTATTGATTTCACCACGGGAAAACTGCACGCAACAGTTGCGAATCATGAATCACCCCAGTACCACACACGACGAACCGAAACAGGTGCTATGCGTGTGGCTGCCGAACTGGCCCATTCAGAGGCTGGTGGCCGCCGCCAGCGAGCTTAGACGCACGCAGGTCATCCTGTACCGCAATCAGCCGGCGCGTGGACAAATCGTCACCGCGGTTTCGCCCGCTGCAGAACAGGGAGGTGCGCGTGTGGGCATGCCGTTGTCCGAAGCTAAATCGCTGGCCGGACGAAATCAGCGTTACAGCGACTATCACATTTTTGAACACAATCCAGCCGCTGACTTGCGCAGCCTGGAACAACTGGCCATGGAATGTCAGCAGTTCAGTCCCGTGGTTGGACTGGAATCATGCGAGGAGGATGGAAAAGGAAAAGGAAAAGGAAAAGGAAGAGGAAAGAAAAAGCCTTCCAGTTTGTTGCTGGATATCACCGGGCTGACGCATTTATTTGGCGGCGAAGAAGGGTTGCGTGGCAAGGTCCATGAGTTCTTTCAGACTCGCGGGCTGCTGGTGGCCACGGCCATTGCTGCAACGATCAGCCGCGCATGGGGGCTGGCGCATTTTGCCGATGAAGACGACTTCGATGCACTGCCCATCGAGGCCCTGCGTTTGCACGATGTCACGATCGATACCCTCCAGCAACTCGGTGTTCGCCACATTTGGCAATTGCGTCAGTTGCCACGGACTGGCCTGCGCAGCCGTTTCGGAAATGAACTGACTCGGCGACTCGATCAGGCCGATGGCTGTTTGGAGGAAGTCATCGTGGCGATCTATCCGCCACCGGATTACGTGGCGGAAAAGTTTCTGGATTATCCGCTGACCGATCGCGAGACGATTCAGGTGCTGATGTCGCAACTGGCCGCTGACCTGTGCCGGCAAATGCGTGCTACCGGTCGCGGCGGACTGGTATGGCAGTTCCGGTTGAGCGGTCCATGTGACCCGGGACAGACCCGGAATCAACAGGATCTGGAACCCCCCCAGCCCCCCTTTGAAAAAGGGGGGAGTCAATACAGCCCCTCCTTTGAAAAAGGGGGGAGTCAATACAGCCCCCCCTTTGAAAAAGGGGGGAATGGACAGCAACCCATTGAACTGACCGTCAAGCTGTTCCAGCCCATCGCCACGCTCGATCACCTGATGCCTTTGGTCGAGATGCAAATGGAACAAATGTTTTCCTTTTCGGGTGGCCGTCACCAACACCAAAAGAAAAACAAAATAAACAAGCGTCAGCAATTGCAGTTCGCAGTACAGGAAGTGTCCGTGACGGTACGTAACTGTGTCTTGCTGTCCGAACGCCAGCGGCAATTGTTTGACGAGAACCCGCGGCTGGATCGACAGGCACTTGCGCACTTGATCAACCGACTGAGCAGTCGACTGGGAGCCGAAAATGTTTTACGGCCGCGTCTGCACAGCGGTGCCCAGGCCGAAGATGCCTGCTGGCTGGAACCCCTGGTGGGCCAGTCCAGACAACACGCACCGCGACGACGCATCGACACACAGGCCATTTCACCCTTGCAGCGACCGTTGATTCTGCACGCCCGTCCTCAGGAGATCGAGGCGGTGGCACTGGACGGCAAAACCTGGCAGTCGTCCGCGGCCCCCGCCATGTTCCTGCACGGCCAGCAGCGATTGCGGGTGGTCCGTCGCTGGGGTCCCGAACGCATCGAAACGGCATGGTGGCGTGGACCGACCGTGCGTCGTGATTACTGGCGAATCGAAACCAGTGACCGTCGCTGGTTGTGGGTGTACCGGAATTTGCAGGATCGCCGCTGGTTTTTGCAGGGAGAGTTTTGATTTAAGTGATAAAGAAAAGGTGGCTCGCGGAGCCGCCAAGACGCGAAGAGCCGGAAAGTCGAGGTCATCCCACCTCTCCCGAGACCGGGAGAGGTCGCCGCGCAGCGGCGGGTGAGGGTTGATACTCCTGCCCAGACTTCTTCACTGGATGACTATGAGATACGCCGAACTGCACTGCAAAACGAATTACTCGTTCCTCACTGGCGCTTCGCATGCCGATGAGCTGGTGACCCAGGCCCTGGAACTGGGCTACACCGCTCTGGCTGTGACCGATGAAAACACGCTGGCCGGGGTGGTCCGCGCGTTTGCGGCTGCCCGGGAAACGGAACTGAAACTGATCATCGGCGCCGAGATCATTCCGCATGACGCGCCGCCAGTGGTCCTGTGGGCCAGCGACCGTCGCGCCTACGCCAACCTGTCACGACTGATTACCACCGGTCGCCGGCGGGCGCCCAAAGGCGAGTGCTGGTTGCGTCGCGACGACATCGCCGGGTATTCGGAGGGCTTGCTGGCCGGTGTTATGCCGCAATTGCCGGGCGACCGCTCACCAGTAGCGCACATCGACGAGCAGCATGACAGTTACGAGTGGTACAAGGTCAAGGGCCGTACGCGAACCACCAATAACGACTCACGACAGCAGGCCTTGCAGGACTATGCCGACATATTTGGTGACCGCGGTTACCTGTTGGCCGAACTCTATCATGGCAGTGACGATGCCTGGCGGATCGGGGAACTCGGGAAACTGTCGCATTACAGTGGGTTGCCGCTGGTGGCTGCAGGCGATGTGCTGTACCACTCGCCGGCCCGCATGCCGCTGCATGATGTGTTGACGGCTACCAAACATCACACGACGGTCGAGCAAGCCGGTGATCTGTTGTTGCCCAATGCCCAACGGCATTTGCAACCCATCGAACGACGCGTTGATCAATTTCTGTCACTACCCGGGATCATTGAGCGCACGATCGAGATAGCGGACCGCTGCCAGTTTCAACTCGATCAGTTGCGTTACGAGTATCCGATTGAACTGTCACCGCCCGGCCAGACGCCGATCGAGTACCTGCGGGAACTGACGATGCGGGGTGCGTCGGGCCGCTATCCCGACGGTGTACCTGAAAAAGTGCAGCGGCAGATGGATCACGAACTGAATCTGATCGAGGAACTAAACTACGAAGCCTACTTTTTGACCGTGCAGGACCTGGTGCGGTTTGCCCGCAGCCGTGACATCCTGTGCCAGGGACGCGGTTCGGCAGCCAACTCGGCCGTGTGTTACTGTCTGGGAGTCACCTCGGTCGATCCGGGAACGACAGACTTGCTGTTCGAACGCTTTATCAGCAAGGAACGCGACGAGGCACCGGATATCGACGTCGATTTTGAACACGAGCGACGCGAGGAAGTCCTGCAGTATCTGTACGACAAGTATGGACGCGAACGCGCGGGATTGGCGGCGACGGTGGTCACCTATCGCGCGCGTAGTGCGATTCGCGATGTAGGCAAGGCACTTGGTCTGTCGCTCGATCGCGTGGATGCACTGGCCAAACAGGTCGATGGTTATCACAACCCCGATGATCTGGAAGTGCGTTGTGAAACGGTCGGCATCGATCCGAACTCGGAGACCGGTCGGCGGCTGGTGTACCTGATCAACGACTTGCTGGGCTTTCCCCGTCATCTGTCCCAGCATGTGGGCGGCATGGTCATCACACAGGGTCGGCTGGATGAACTGGTGCCGATCGAAAACGCCGCCATGGACGAGCGAACAGTGATTCAGTGGGACAAGGAAGACCTGGAGGAACTGGGGTTGCTGAAAGTCGACTGTCTGTGTCTGGGGATGCTGACGGCGATTCGCAAGTGCTTTGACATGGTGCGCGAGCAATGGGGCCAGGAACTGACGCTGGCCAACATTCCGCAAGACGACCAGCGGGTTTACGACATGATATGTGCGGCCGACACGGTCGGTGTGTTTCAAATTGAAAGTCGCGGCCAGATGTCGATGTTGCCGCGATTACGCCCGCGTTGCTGGTATGACCTGGTGATCGAGGTGGCGATTGTGCGACCCGGTCCGATTCAGGGCAACATGGTGCATCCGTTTTTGCGTCGCCGCAACGGCGAGGAACCGGTGGTCTATCCCAACGAGGAGATCAAGGCAGTGTTGCACCGCACCCTGGGTGTGCCGATCTTCCAGGAACAGGCCATGAAGCTGGCGGTGGTGGCAGCCGGTTTTACGCCGGGCGAAGCGGACCAGTTGCGTCGCGCGATGGGTGCCTGGCGAAAGACGGGTGTGATCGAGGTGTTCCGCGAGAAACTGATGCGGGGCATGCAGGCCAACGGCCTGAACGAGGAATTCGCCCAACAGGTGTTTCGACAGATTCGCGGATTCGGCGAGTACGGTTTTCCCGAATCGCACGCCGCCAGTTTTGCGTTGCTGGTTTATGTGTCGTGCTGGCTCAAGTACTACTATCCGTCGGCCTTCACCGCGTCGGTGCTTAATGCGCAGCCGATGGGTTTTTACGGACCGGCCCAACTGGTGGCCGATGTCCGGCAACACGGCGTCGACGTGTTGCCTGCCGATGTGAACTACAGCGATTGGGATAATACGCTGGAGGAACCAGCGACTTCCTCCAGCCTCCAGCCTGCGACCTCCGGCCTGTCGAAACATCCGCACGCCTCTCCCCTGCCCCAGCCGGCGATGCGTCTGGGTCTGCGTCAGATCACTGGTTTGCGGACCGATGCGGGCGAAGCAATCCTGGCGGCGCGTGAGCAAGACGGCCCGTTCACTTCATTGGCAGATTTTGGCCGACGTACCGGGCTTGGTCAGGCCACGATCGAGCGACTCAGTCGCGCCGACGCGCTGGCTTCGTTGAAACAGGATCGTCGTGTGGCCCTGTGGCAGGCGTTGGGTCAGGAAAAAAAGCCCCAGCATCAACCCCTGTTCGACGACCAGCCCGCCGATGACGACCAGGATGCACTGCTGCCAGCACTGGGCACACAGGAAGAAGTCTTTGCTGATTATCGTAGCACTGGACTCTCGCTGCGTGCGCACCCGATTTCCTTTTACCGTCAGCACCTGGACGAGTTGCGTGTTTGCTCGTCCACCGATCTCCAGCAGCAGCCCAATGACCGGCAGGTCCGTGTCGCCGGACTGGTGATCCTGCGTCAACGGCCTTCAACTGCCAAGGGAATCACGTTTGTCACGCTGGAGGATGAAACCGGCACGATCAACCTGGTGGTCAAGCCGCATATCTGGGAGCGTTATTACCGCATCGTGCGCACACGGCCCGCGTGGATCGCGCACGGCAAACTGGAACGCCGCAGCGGCGTCACGCATGTGATCGTCAATCGGCTGGAAGACCTGGCGGAAAAGCTGGGTGAACTCAAAACCAAATCCCGCGATTTTCGGTAAGTGCTACCTGATCCCGGCCAGCGAGTTGTCAGCCGGTTTCCTTTGGCGGCGGCGATTTTTGTTTGACCGAATCCAGGCCGCCAGTTTCCAAAAACCGCATCCCGCCAAAAAACGTTGCCGCAACGATCGCCAGGAACGGTAACCAGAAGCCCAGCAAACGAGCCGAAACGCGGATGGTCACGTCATCGGTCACCGAGTCGCTGAAACTGACCAGCAGCAACAACAGCATCAACAGCAATGCGACTCCCGCACAAGCGGCTTCGGCCAGCGGTATCCAGGCAGCGTCCGACCCGGTCATGGCCGACCACACAACGATGATGATGGCAGCCAGTGCCAGAGCCCACGCAAGGAACCCGGCCCAACCGGATTGCATAACAGAGATCCAGGCATTGCTGACAATGGATTGGGCGATCTCGTTCTCAGATGAAACCGAAAAGGCCACCATGTTAAAAAAAGTTGTGCACAGAAAAAACACGACCAGAGCGATCAGAAAATAGAGTCGGTTTGGTTCCAGGCCCTTGATCGCTGCCGCTGCGTCACCCGCGAATTCCTTCGCCTGATCTGCCGCCTGCCCGGCGACGTCTTTGGCGTCCGCCATCTGATCTTCGCTGCCTTCCTCATTGGCAGGAGTCTTTTCTTCGCTCATAACCTTCTCCCAAAAAGATTCAGACGCGCGTCGCCGTGATTCTAGCGAAGTCGTCACGGCGAATCTAACGTTGTGGCGACTATTTGGAAGAATCGTCTGCCAGAATCACATCGATCCAGACCAGGTGATGGTCGGAGGCGTCGTTGAGTTCGTGTCCGTCCTCATCATCGGCTGGCCAGAAGACGCCGCAATCCGCGATTTCAAGACCCAGCGCGGGGAGACAGTAATCGATACGCAGATTTCCCGTGAACTTGTCATTGAAATCGCCGGTGTCCTGCGCCGGATCGCCGGAATGCTCAACATTCTTTTCACCACTTGATTGTGCAGCCTCCGCAGCACCCTGGCTGGCTGGCGTTTTTGAGTGGTTTATACCTGGGTTTTCCGTCAGTTGCCGGGCCGCACCATTGGCGCTGTCGCCGTCCTGCGGGTCCGCATTCAGATCGCCCACGATAACAAACAACGACCCGGATTCCAGACCACCCGTTTCTCCCTTGTCATCGTAGAGATAATCGGCTTGCCCGCCGATGTAGTCAGCAACCAGCCGGATCTCGTCGTGATTGCGTCGACCGTTGCGATCCTCCGGTCCGTCAAACACCGGCGGAGTCGGGTGCGATCCAATGAGGTGTACCGTGTGCTCTCCAATTTGTACCGGCACATCCCAATGGCTTTTGCTGGACAGCCGCAGCACCTGCAAGGCTGGCTCATCGTAATAGCCCTTGCCGGTCGCTGGATCGACTGGCAACAAGGCATCGGGCATATCCTTCCACAGAAATTTCTGGAAAGTACGAATCGCCTCTTCATCAATCGGAAACTGCGAAAGTACCGCCATGCCGTATTGCCCGGGAAACGCTCCGTAGCCGATCGCGTCTTCGGGTTCTCCGGTTTTTCCGTCGCGGTTCAGATCGATTCCCGAGTCGACGCCGGTATTGACGCCAGCCACGAAACTGTGCGGATACTCAATGCCCGCTTGTCCGTTTTGCCCGACAGCCAGGTACTGGTCACGCAACAACTGCAAAGCGCGGCCCTGGTCGTCATGGTCGACCTCGTTGAGAAACAACACATGCGGTCGAACGCGCTGGATGACCTCGGCAATTTTTTTGGCTGCCGCCGCATCACCCTCGGCCAATTCATCGACCAACGCTCCTGGTTGCTTGCGATTCAGGGCAACGTTGAAACTGGCAATCCGAATCGGCTGGTGCAGGTCCGAGGGCAGTTCCTGGCTGGCCGGTTGAGCGTAGATAGAATGCGCCGGTCCACTCAGCAGGCACGCCATCAGGACTGGCAACCAACTTGATCTAACCATCGTCTAATCCCTGTCGCAGCGTTTTTGAAGTCATGGCAGAATGGCCGCCCGCATGACGTTAATCGGCGGGGCGCGGCCGCTGCGATGAGTCTAGACACGGACACGCGACTTGACCAGTTAGGACCCGGATACGGGTGGATAGCTGAAACGGCCGCCTAGCCGGACTCGACTACTTCGGATTGACCGAATCGCCGAGCACGTCGGCGGTATCGAAGAACAAGGCGTTCTGGACATCGCCGGTCGACAAAACTGCACCGATGCAGGCGATGATGATGACGGCCAGCAATACGGCATATTCGACCGTTGTAGGGCCGCTTTCATCATGAAGAAAGCTTCGAACTGAGGCTGACAGTTTTGACATTAATGGAATGGTTTCCAGTTGGAGATAGCGCACTTTGCCAGGAAAGGATTGCAGATCGGTTCATTCAAGCATGACATATGTGACCGAATGAGCCGGCATTGATAGAAATCCGAAACCGGTTTCTGGCTAATTTTTGACGACGGTATCGGTGGTGGGGACGACAACGATTGCACAGCCGGGGAAAACAGTGCGGGCAGTTCAGGCGGCCGGCCATCACGGTTCACACATCGTTGCAGAATTGCATCGAGCCACTTGAAAATCACGGTACAATGGTCGATCGTGAAAGCAACCGCAATGTTCAACCAGGAAAGTTGGGGTCAATTCTGACCATGCGAATCGCGATTTTTACCGACAGCTACCTGCCCTTTATTTCGGGCGTCACCGTTGCGGTGAAAAACCAGGCTACCGAGTTGATCAGTCGCGGGCACGAGGTTGCGGTCTTTTGTCCCAGGCCCTGGCGTCGAAAACGAGTGGAATCTGCTGCCAGCAAGGCAACCGTAGAATACCTGACCTTTTCGTTGCCGGTTTGGTGGATCGACGGCTTGTACGTCAATTTTCCGACGGTGCTGCCCACAATTCGCGCCCTGAAG
>JBPCVB010000736.1:0-3018 GCA_051010855.1 Pirellulaceae bacterium
TTGTAGATACTGATGGAACCGTAAAGATCGCGGACTTTGGCCTCGCCAAGTTGCTGGATCGCGACAATAAACAAACCCAGCTGACACAGGCCAATCACGTAATGGGTACCATGCACTATATGGCGCCGGAACAAATCGAGCGGCCGCTGGATGTCGATCATCGCGCGGATATCTATTCGCTGGGCGTTGTCATTTACGAACTGCTGACTGGCGAACTGCCACTGGGCCGATTTGCACCGCCTTCTGAAAAAGTGTCCATCGATGTGCGGATGGACGAAATCGTATTGCATACGCTGGCCAAGGAACCGGCCCGCCGCTACCAGCGTGTTAGCGAGGTGAAGACCGATATGCAATCGGTTTCGATGGTCGCTCCTGCGGCTCCTGCCGAATCCCCGATTCCCGCACCGGCGTCGGCTGCAGCAGTTGCAGCAGGGACCGCCATTCCGGCTGGCAAGCCGCGCGCCGACTGGCAACCCAATCCGACCTTGCAGGGTCCGGTTCCCCATTGGGGTTTGGTAGCAAACATCTTGCATCCACGGAGCTTCACCAATGCGTTATATCTGTTGATGTCGTTTCCCCTGGGTATTTTTTACTTCGTGATGCTGGTGACCGGTTTCTCAGTGGGCATCGGCACTTTGATTATCTGGATTGGGCTGTTCGTCTTGATGGGAACATTTCTGCTGGTGCGAGCCTGCATGGCCGCAGAGCGCCAAATGACGCGAAGCATGTTGAACACGGACGTACCCGTATCGCGAACACCCCGCCTGGCCGCTAATGCCACGCTGCCCCAACGCGCCAAGTACCTGGCCGGCAGCCGCGATACCTGGATGGGTGTGTTGTATTTGTTTTCCAAGTTCCCGCTTGGCATCATTTCCTTCGTGTTGCTGGTGGTTTCTATCTCAATTCCTGTGGGACTGATGGCATCTCCAATCTTGTTGGTCGTTATCGGAGAACCACAGGAATTCCTGCTCACCACGGTCGATACGATTCCCGAGTCAATTCTGGTGTCGATCATTGGGGTGCTGTTGTTACCGCTTGGCGTGGCCGCAATCAATGGTCTGGCCTGGGTGAACGCCCGTTGGGCCAGTTTCTGTCTGCGGCGGATCTAGCACCGTATCAGGGGCAAGCTGCACGCCGTATCGCAAAATTAGATCAACGCCGGAACGAAACGTCCGGCGTTATTTTTTTGCTATACCGGTCTTTGTTGACCGATTGCTTGCAATGCCTATGCAATCTAGGTATCATACATCGTATCTCAAGGTATTGAGTGATGCTCGGTGTGGCAGGCTCGCAGGGGGAGCCGCCGAACAACGGGAGAAGAAACATGCTTCGATACACGATTGCTCCGGTTCTGTTTTGTTGTTTGTATGCGAGTGCCGGTTGCACCGCGAACATCGTGGAAACCGGACCGTTCACCGGTGACCAATCAGAAGACTTCACTGAATTTCAGGGCGGTGCCGGCGGATATCAAACGCTGGACATCTTTGGCAGTGCCGTAACCATCAACAATCTCACGGACGGTGGCGCCATCAAGATTGAGTTTTCATCGACACTCATCGTGGGTGGCCAATCGGATACGGTAGTGCCTCGTTCCAATCCGGTATTTATGGGGCAACTGGGAATTCTGGAATGGGATTTTCACCAACCGGTATCCCGATTTGGGGGCTACTTTGAAAACAACAGCTACTCGGACAACGTTACATTCGAGTTTTTTGACGTCAACGACAATCTGATTGGCAGCGTCGTTGGTGAGACACTGGCCGCCAGCGACATGTGGACATGGAATGGCTGGGAATCCACGATTCCCATTCACCGGGCGGTGTCGACGGGCAATGCCGTAACGTTACTCAATGGATTTATCTGGTACGATGATATGGAGATCACATTCGCCACGATTCCCGAACCCGCTTCCGGGCTTTTGGCGGGATTAGTGGTGATCGCGGGCTGCATTTGCCGCAGCAGACGCAACCGCGGTGTGACCGTGTCGCCCAACTCGTTGTGGCAAGGATCCTTGCCTGCCTGATCCATCCAACACGTTGACTGGGACCGCTGATGAACGCGCAATCTTCAAGACCCACCAAGGAGTACCTGTCAGGCGTTCCGGAGCTGCTGGTTCTGCGTCTGTTGGCGGACAGGGAGATGTACGGTTACGAAATCGTTCGCGGGATTCGTTTGCGCTCCGCAGAACAAATGAGCTTCGGAGAGGGTGTGGTCTACCCGTTGTTGCATGCCATGCAAAAGCGTCGCTTGCTGGCCATTCGGCGGGAGACGTTCAACGGTCGCCCGCGGATCTACTATCGCTTGACCGCCAGCGGGCACAAAAAACTGGATGAAAAGATTTCTCGCTGGAATCAAGTCTCTTCTGCAATCCAGGCGTTTCTGGATGGTGATCCCGATGAACAATCCGCAAATTAATGAACTTCGCAAAACCCTGACCGCCCAGGGTTATTCGCGAACATACATCAATCGTCTGTGTGGCGAGCTGCATGACCATTTGTGCTGTGTGGTCGAGCAGCATGATCCACCGTCTGACCTGTCGCAAGAAAGGCAGCTTGGCTCCAGTCAGGAGATTGCTCGCGTTGTTGCCGCAACGCCGGAACTGGGGCGACTGGCCTGGCGGTTTCCATTGTCGATCTTTATCCTGCTCCCAGGTTTGTTCCTGTGCCTCTGGAGCTGGCTTTCGATCTTGTTCGCCTACCAGGTGCGAACGCACGAAAACAGATTTGCAGGGTTCGAGTCGACAACAATCGACATTTTCCATCCAGGCACAATGTGGTTGCCGGCGATTGTGGTGGCAGCGATTGCCGTGATCGCGATCAGGTCGCGAGTGCACTGGCTGATGCCGTTGATGAGCGCAGCACTGTTGTCGCTAAACGGTTTCTTTCAGATTCATCTGGCGTCTTGCGTTGGCGACGACAGCGTGTTTTTTTCCACGATTTGGGGATTCCACACCGGCAGGTTCCTCGCGCCCTGGATTGGACTGGCCACTGTCCTTGGTGTCGCTGCCATTTACACGGT
>JBPCVB010000737.1:0-3452 GCA_051010855.1 Pirellulaceae bacterium
GTTTACGTTTTACGTGGCCACGGCGTCTGGCGGTGTGTGGAAGACGATCAACGAAGGCACGACGTGGACGCCCATTTTTGACTACGCGCCATCAGGATCTGTTGGTGCGATTGCTACGTGCCCGACCAATCCGGAAACTGTTTGGGTTGGGCTCGGCGAAGCCAACATCTTTCGCAGCAGCATGTCGGGTACCGGCATTTATCGCTCGGAGGACGGCGGTGAATCGTGGCAACACATGGGTCTGGCTGATTCACAACACATCGCGCGCATCGTCCTGCATCCGACCAACCCCGACGTGGTATATGTTGCGGCTTCCGGGCACGAATACACGCCCAACGAGGAACGCGGCATCTACCGGACGACCGATGGTGGTGAAACCTGGGAGCGGCAACTATTCATCGATTCGCACATCGGCGCAATTGATATTGTGATGGATCCATCGGATCCACAAACTCTTTTCGCCGCGATGTGGAATCGTACACGTCACGCCTGGAGCGATCCCGTGCCAGGACCCGACGATGGTATTTTCAAATCTACGGATGGCGGCGAGACCTGGACCATTTTGACCAAGGGCCTGCCCAATTATGAAGAAACCGGGCGGATCGGTCTGGCCATGTCGCCGGCCAGCCCGGATGTCGTGTACGCGTTGTTTGACAATCACGAGATTGCCCGTACAGCCGAAGAAGGTGAGCGTGACAATTACGGTCGAAACCGGCAAGACGTTATCAAGGGTGCCGAAATCTATCGCTCGGATGACAAGGGCGAAACGTGGCAATTGATGAGTGAAGGCGATCGGGCGATGAGCCGCGTCTTTGCCACCTATGGCTGGGTGTTTGGCCAGGTTCGGGTGGATCCCAACGATGTCGATACCGTTTATGTGATGGGTGTGCCGCTGCTCAAGTCGACCGACGGCGGCAAGTCATTCAAACGTGTGAACTACGCCGGATTGCATGGCGACCACCACGCCATGTGGATTGATCCGAACAACTCTGACTACATCATCAACGGCAACGACGGCGGAATCAACTTCTCCTATGATGGGGGTGCGACGTGGAAGAACGTCCAGAATTTGCCCGTCGTGCAGTTCTACAACGTGGAAGTGGACAATGCCAAACCGTTTCGGGCGTACGGTTCGATCCAGGACAACAACAGCTGGCGTGGCCCGTCAAACTATCGAGCTGGTCGCAGTTCGCTGAACGCCTGGGAGCGAATTCCCGGCGGTGAAGCCAGCACGATGGCCATCGATCCCAACGACGAAAATATCTTTTACAGCGAAGGCTTCTACGGGAACATCCAGCGTTCCACATTTGATCCGTCCAAAACCGAACGCATACGCCCGCAAGTGGCTGAAGGCGAAACGCCGTTGCGAGGCCAATGGTTGGCGCCATTTATTCTTTCGCCCCACAATTCGCATGTCATCTATCACGGTATGCAGTACGTATTTCGTTCCATGGACCAGGGGCAAACCTGGGAGCGTATCAGCGACGATCTGACTTTCAACGATCCGGATCGACAGGGAAACATTCCCTTCGCAACGTTGACGGCCCTGTCCGAATCACCGCTCAAGTTCGGCGTTGTATATGCCGGTACCGACGATGGCCGCCTGCACATGACTCGCGATGGAGGCCATACCTGGCAGGAAATCATGGACGGCTTGCCTCGCAAATGGGTCTCGCGTGTTGTCGCGTCAGCCCACGACGAGGGAACGGTTTACGTCACGCTGAACGGTAAACGCGACAATGATTTCCAGGTGTATGTCTACCGTTCGGATGATTTCGGTCAGTCCTGGACGGATATCAGTTCCGGGATTCCGGGCGGACCCGTCAATGTTGTTTTCGAAGATCCGACTTACGACGATTTGTTGTATGTCGGTACCGATTTGGGCGTTTACGTCACTATGGACGATGGACAGTCGTGGCACGTACTGGGTAGCGAATTGCCGAACACGTTTGTGCACGATTTGGCGTTGCAACCACGAGACAAAACACTGGTAGCCGCGACTCACGGTCGCGGGATGTATACACTGAAGTTGCGCTCGCTGTACTCAGCCTACCGGGATCGGTACGGAATCGAAGACGAAGAGAAAGAGGAGGCGACAGGCGAAGAACCTGCTGAGGACGCCAACGAACGGAGTGACGATGAAGACGACAACGAAGAAGACGACGGCCGCCCGTGATCGATGGTTTGTCATTGCGGCGATCTTGTGTTTGGCCCCGGGCTGCAATTCCGGGGATGGACCGATCCAGTCGAAATCGTGGTCGACCGGCAAGCCGGTGGTTGCGGTTACGAATTATCCGCTGAAATATTTTGTCGACCAAATCGGTGGTGGCCAGGTCGAAGTCCTGTTTCCGGTTGATGCCGACATCGACCCGGCGTTTTGGCAACCTTCGGCAGAAGCGATTGGCCAGTTGCAACAGGCCGATCTGGTTTTGCTGAATGGCGCTGATTTCGAGACCTGGTTGACCGGTGTCACACTGTCGCAATCGAAGCTGGCTGATACGACACGCGAAGTTTCAGATCAGCTAATTGAGCTGGAAGATGGCGTCGTTCATCAGCACGGTCCGGAGGGGGAGCACTCGCATTCGGGCTACGCGAACACGACATGGCTGGACCCGCAAATTGCCGTCGGTCAGGCCAGGGCTGCACGAGATGAACTCGCCAAACTGGCGCCCGAGCACAAGACCGAGTTCGATTCGCGATTTGCAGAATTGGAAAAGCAGTTGCGGGAAATTGACGGCCAGTTAACCCAGTTAGCACAATTGTTGGGCCAACAGCACATCATTGGTTCACATCCCGTATACCAGTACCTGGCTCGCCGCATGAACCTGAACATGGACAGCGTGCACTTTGAGCCGGGTGAAGAGCCCACGATTGAGCAATGGAAGGTGTTCGATGAACTTGCTGCGGCCAATGAAACGAAGCTGATGTTATGGGAGGGCGAGCCGGTGGAGGCCACGCGTCAACAACTGGCTGATCGAGAAATCACAGTCGTCGTTTTTGAGCCGATGGGAAATCAACCGGCCGGAGGCGACTACGTGACCGGTATGCTGGCTAACATTGAGCGATTGAAATCGGCTGCCCAATAACGAGTTGCCGAACTCCGGGATGCGCTGTTTGCTCACCCATTCGCAAAACAGCCATCTGCAATCTGCCCCGTTCACATCTCGGGGCGAATTTCCGACAATCTGCGTCAGAGATTCGTCAAGCACTTTTCCCGGAGAGACCGAATGAGCCATCTCGCCACTCGCTGTATTTGTTTTGGTGTCGTTGCCCTGATGTTTGCTGCCACGTTGTCGGCCGAAGACTGGTCCCGCTTTCGTGGTGAAAACGGAACCGGAGTCAGCGACAGCATGTCGGTTGCGACCGAGTGGTCCAGCGACGAGAACATCCAATGGAAAATGGAACTGCCCGGCCCCGGCTCATCCAGTCCGATTGTTGTCGGCGACAAGGTG
>JBPCVB010000738.1:0-5915 GCA_051010855.1 Pirellulaceae bacterium
GCTGAGCACTTCCTGCAGAAATTTAATCTGGCAACCGGGCGGAAAATCACCGGCTTCACCACGCACGCGCTGGACAAATTGCGGACTTATCGTTGGCCGGGAAACGTCCGCGAACTTCGCAATGTCGTGGAACGAGCTGTCGTTCTGGCCCGCGATACCACGATTGATGCTGATGAGTTGATCCTCAGCAGCCTGACCACCGCCAGCGAATCGCAGATCGACATTTCCTCGGGACAGGGCTATCGCCCCATGTCCCTGGCGGAGATCGAGCGGCGTCACATCCTGGCCACACTGACCGCATTGCAGTGGAATAAAAGCCGTACGGCCCAGACACTGGGCATCGAGCGTTCCACGCTGGATCGCAAGATCAAACGTTACGAACTGGAAAAGTTCAAGCCTTGATCAGCGAATTGCGACGCCGCTGACGCAACATCAAGCCCCCGGCGACCACCCCCAACAGCCAGCAAGTTCCCGGCTCGGGAATCGCCATGACACTGACAGAGCCATTTAGCAGGAAGTTGGACGTATCCCAGAACAAACTTCCGGCCAGCGAGGGGAGAAACGGATCAAGATCACTGACCACTACAAAGTCGGTGAAATCCGCGGACGACCAGTCAAACAGGTCGAACGTGTCATTGAGGCCAAAGGTATAGCCGAGGTTGTCAAACATAACCTGGCCATCGAGGGTCAGCATGTCGTCAACTTCGATCTTGTCCGCCACGCCTGCCGCTGAAAACTCGAACCATGTTTCGGCTGCCGATCCATAGCTGAGATCAGTGCCGAAGTTCAGAGTACCGGCCAGGTTGTCCCGCAAATCGACTGAACCCGTGACCGTGGTGTCGCCATTGATTGATCCGGTTCCACCGATACTCGCACTTGCTGCGACGTTAACCGCTCCGATTCCCGTTTTGTTACCGTTGACGTTCAAAGTGCCGGCATTGACGTTGGTCTCGCCAGCATAGCTCAGATTGTTGGAAGTCAGCGTCAATGCGCCGGCGCCGGTTTTCCGCACTTCGTCTCCGCTACCTGTGATGGTGCCAATAAACGTGGCATTGGTTCCTTGATTGAAATGCAAAATCGTGTCGATCGTGCCGTTGGCACCGTTGACCAGCTCGACATTGCCCTGAATGCTGGACGCGTTGCCTTGCAGTTCACCGCGTCGAATCTGGGTGCCGCCCGTGTATGTATTGGCACCATTGAGGATCAATGTTCCAGCACCCAGCTTGGTCAAGGGCTCCGAACCGCCTCCGGTAATGATCGAGTTGATCGTGGCCGTCCGATTACTTTCCACGAAAATCTCGGGGACACCGTCGACATTGGGTCCTTTGGCATTCGTCAGATCGATCGTCCCGCCATTAAAGGTCGGGTCACCGACCTGGACTGCGATCCCGGTTGCCATTTGTGTGCCTGTAACAGTCACCGTGTAAGAGCCGCTGGCTCTAAAGACTGCTACTTCGTTACCGACCCATGAACCCGTTGTGCCCGTTCCGGAGGGACGTCCCCAATTGTTGCCTGCCGCGCCCCAGGTTCCCGAGCCACCGTAACCGGCCGTGGATCCGTTGGTGTCCCAAAAGGTTCCGGTCTGGCCCGTTGCCAGAGCCAGTGTGCCGTTGGCATCCATGGTGAGTAAAGCATCGGCGACTTCCCCGGCATTGATTACGTTTTCCGTGCCGGTGTCGCCCGACCCCGTCCACATCAGGGCGTTGGAGCGTGAGGGGTCGTAGTGTTCGCTGGTGGTCAACGTGTTGAGGTGCGGCAAGCTGCCGTTGTGACCCAATTCATGGGCCAGCACGGTTGGTAACCCTGTTGGATTGTTGAACCCCGCTTCGTTGGCTGCGGTGACACCATCGCCCGTCGCCATGATGATACGCATATCTGTGGTACCGCCTGGAGCCGGACGAAGGGCGCGGCCAGATGCGCTTGTGCTCGGTAATCCGCCGTCCAGCGGTCCTAACGGATTATTGAAGTTCGTGTTAATCGGCAGCGCGTTGGAATATGAGTTGGTGAACAACGCATAATGCGTATTGGCAGATCCTGTCGACGACACGAAACCGGAAAGCGCCGTTTCCAGATCGGCGTTGGAGTCGGGGTTGTCGAAGTAAATATTCTCTTCGGTGGTACTCTGAAAATTCAGAATATTGAGCGGGTTGGTCCCCGAACTGACGTAATCATTCACGTCGAGCGTCTGCTCGGTTTCCAGAACGATGTCGACACCAGCCTGCGACCAGATGGTATCGAACGACGATTCCCACGCGCTGGCCAGAATGGGCGCGCCATTGACGTCGCGCATATAGGCATTGGTTCCTACGGGATCATAGTTCGCGCCATCCCAGCGGCTGTCGTAAGCGCCAATGGGCGTTACGCTCAATTCGTAAACCTGGGACAGGCAATCGGCGGTCCATCCGAATGAGAAAAGGGCGACGTACAAACAAATCGCCAAAGAACCACGAAACGGGTCGGTCATGCTGCGACGCATAGAATCACCTCTAGCCGGGTCAGAGAAGAGAGGTCAAAGAGAAAAGATGCTCGCGTTTTAAATCGCCCGGAAGCAAAAGTCAAAAATAATATCGGGCCAGGACGAATCAAGTTTCCCAAAAAATTCAGCGATTTCGCGAGAGGATGCCCTGCTGATGGGAAGAAGGTCTATTCGTCCTTGATTTGTTGAGCCAGTGCCGTGAGGTGATCGATGAGTTCACTGTCAGAATCTTCCGACATTTCGGACAAGTAGGCCGAAAGGGGATTGGCCTCGCCCGTCATCCGCAGTCGGGCCAATTGATCCTGCAGTAACTTGCGCAATTCGGGTCGCGTCTCCATCAAGTAGTGAACCCATAACCAGGACTCGGCATAATCCTGCTGGGTCAACGCTCGCGGGTCGGTTAGCAACTCGAGGCGTTTTAGATCCGGTTGCCACTGACTGGAACGCGCCTTGCCGGTCAGAAAGAAGATATGGTCGCGGTGAAAGCCATTCCGACCGCGGGGCAATTCAAAGTATTCCGCCAACCCTTCGTCCAGCCACAAGGGAAGTGACGGGATCACCGAGTGCAAATAGCCATGGGTGACTTCGTGTCGCAGGTCCTCACCAACGAACTCGCCCCAATGCGCAAAGACCTTCAAATCCGTGTCGTTCTTGACAAAAAAAGCGCGGCGTTCTGGAAAAAGCGGGTAGTTCTGTTTCAGGTATTTGCGGAACCGTTTCTCATCATCGAACAGGTAAACGTTGATTGGCTCATCCGACATTGGCAGCAATAGCCGCTCGGCGATATCGCGGCGACGTGCAGTCAAGTCGCCCAGCAAGCGATGTTGGCGGGGCAATTGAAAATCACTGTGGATTCGCAGCTGTTCCCGATCAAAGGTATCCGCCGATGGCAGCTCCACGGTCTTGCTTGCTGTTGCGCAACCAATCAATAAGGCAACCGCCAATGCTAACACCTTCCATACGCATAACGCGAAACCCGATACACCAGGGCAGGAAGCAGTCGAATTGTGGTTTCGCTCAGTCAAGACGCGTCCCCTCCCTCGCGGTCAGGGTTCTGTTTTGTTGCGGGATGCCAATGTTGGCTGCAATCAGGCCCGGAGAGTAGCAAATACGCCCGGCCATCCGAAACCGCAATCAATTCGGTCGCTAGCTTGGCAGTGCGCCCAAACTCAACGGCAGGGCGAGGCTATCCCGACGCATACAAGCACGAAGCGCCAGCGAGTGGGTCCCTTACCGATATGTGACGATTCCGGTTCAGAGCGACTGTAGAGCGTCCAGCAATCGCCTGAAATCTTCCGGCAACGGCGCTGTGAATTCCATCTCCTGTTTTGTGCCCGGATGTTTCAGCTTGATCGCATGGGCATGCAGCGCTTGTCGTTCGATTAGTTTCTCACCTGCATCGACGCCTCGCTCCAGCCACCCCTGCGTCACGAAGGAGTGACCGCTGTACAATCGATCGGCCAGAATCGGGCAACCGATGTGAGCAAGGTGCACGCGAATCTGGTGCGTCCGACCGGTCTTGGGGAACGCCTTGAGCAGCCCAAAACGGCCAAATCGTTGTTGCACTTCGTAGAACGTTCGGGCGTCCTTGCTGGCCGGATGCCGGTCGCGGATCGCCATCTTTTCGCGTTGCCAGGGATGGACACCAATTCGCGCTTCAATATTATCGCGATCTCGATCCGGTGACGGCGAAACCACCGCCAGATATTCTTTGGTCACCGTGCGTCGCTCAAACTGTTTCATCAATGCCAGATGGGCAGCATCGTGTTTGGCCACCACCATCACGCCACTGGTATCGCGATCCAGGCGATGCACGATGCCGGGCCGATGATCGCCACCGACTGAACTAAGATTGCGAAAGTGGTACATCAGGCCTGCCGTCAGCGTTCCCGACCAATGACCCTTGGCGGGATGCACAACCGTGCCAGCCGGCTTGTTCAGTGCGATCATCCAGTCGTCCTCGAACAGAATGTCGAGGTCCATCTTTTCCGATTGCGGTTCTTCCGGTCTCAGTCGTTCCAATTCGGATAAACGTGCAACGACATGCTGACCGATACGCACTTGTGTTGAGGGCTTTGCCGTTTCGCCGTCCAGCGTGACGAGTTCGTTGCGGATCAGCAATTGAATTCGCGACCGGCTAATTCCGTTGACCCGGGATGCCAGCACGGTATCGAGACGTTTTCCCAAATCGTCGTGTGAGGTCTCGAACTCGATATCTTCCTGTTTGGCAGGTTGCATGGATTGCAGGGGAAATCAACAGGTAAAAAGCGCGGTTGAATGCTGTAAATCATTGGGATTTTGGGCGGGCATGACAACCGATAATGACTAAGGGCAATCATAATGGAATCGGATTGGGCTACCTGGAGAATGGTGCCTGCTTGAAAGGGCCACCGATCGACAACGATGTCAAAAACGCTGGATAACGAGAGCTTCGACCGTTCCTTTGCCGAAAGTTCCTCATATAATGAGGGCGACTCGTCGCACCGGAGACTTGGCGAAAAAATTGGACGGCTCTCGCCACTGCCGGCCATTCAGGCATTTCAAACTCGGTATCTGCCCGCAGATATGGTCAATCGTCGAACCGGATATTGCTGCAACTGCAACTCAAACGTGGTCCACGTGCGCGCTTTTGAAAGTCGTATTGCGTGGATTCTGGATCGATTGACGCTGGGTATATTGGGACTGTTCCGAATTGGCCCCTGGAAATGTGTTGATTGCGGCCAGGGCAGCCTGTTAATCAGCAAATCCACGGAGGCCATTCGCAGCGTGTCAGAAAAGCGGGAAGTGGCCGATGAGTCGGCTGCGGTCGGCAACTTTATCAAGACTGATATGTCGCTGGCCCATGCCGCCAACAATGCCAACCGGTTTTCTGAAAAGTACCGCATTGGCATCGTTGAGAAACTGATGCAAGGAAAATCAACGGTCAGCCGTGTGTGTCACGAACTGGGCGTTTCCGAACTGGAATTGCAAAAGTGGATCAAGGCCTGGACCGAGCAGGAGATTCGCCGGCAAGTTGAACTGCAGGCCGGACGGCTGATCATTGCAGACGATTCGTCATCCGAATCATTTGATTCCGAAGACTGGTCTGGCGAACGACCCGGCGGGCTGGTCATCGAGAGTAAGGCCGTCAAAAAACCACGATAACGATTTTTTTGCCACACGAGAGACCAAGTTGAAGTTTATCGAAATGACCGGCGACACGCTGGAAGAAATCGTCAATGACGACGAACTGCATATTGACCTGCAATCGGCTGGCGTTCAATCCTCGACGATTGTGCGGGTCAACCAGCACGGTGATATCGAAATCCGTCGCCCACACAAATGGGATGTGATCGGCGGGTTGCTGGGCAATTTCGAGGAACGCATCAAGAAGACCACCGGTTACGACTGGGCGTAGACTTTTGTTTGGCGCGCAAGGTAGCAGGCACACTCCGTGTGC
>JBPCVB010000739.1:0-16261 GCA_051010855.1 Pirellulaceae bacterium
GTTGATGAAGTCAACATTGTTTCGGCCAGCATTTCCAAGGCCATGGGTGCACACCGGGCCATCGCCCGCGTCTTCGCTCCGGTCTTTCGCGATCTCAGTACATTCGACTACCAGGAACACTTTCGCATTGACCGCATGCTGAGCCTCGAGCACCTGACCGCGCTGGAACTGGCTAACAGCTTGCGTGATCCCGGTTCGATCGTGATTGAGCAATTTGCCCGCGGCAGCCTGGAGGCACGGGAAATCGTGATTCGCGAGGCGGGCCCGTTGACCGACAAAAAGCTCGTGGATTTGCAGTTGCCGTCCAGCGTCCGCGTGGGGACGATTCGACGCGAGCAACGCATGTGGATCGCGTCCGCCAACGATCACCTGCAAGTCGGTGACGGCATTCTCGTGTTTAGCCGCCCGGAGGATGTGCCAACAATCAAGTCACGGTTCGGGCAACCCGTTGAACATCGCCGCACGGTGGTGATTGCCGGAGGAGGCGAAACAGGTTTCCATCTGGCTCGCACACTGGAGCGCGAAAGGTTCAAACTCCTGCTGCTGGAAGCGAACGAGGACCGCTGCCAATTCCTCGCGCGGCACCTCAACCACACCGAGGTGGTGCATGCCGACGCGTCACGCCGCGAAGTGCTCAAGGAAGAACGAGTGGGCACGGCCGAAACCTTTATCGCCTGCCTGGGCAATGACCAGAACAATATCCTCGCCGGTGTCGAGGCCCGCGACCTTGGCACGCCGCAGATCATGGCGGTGATCTCGCGACCGGACTACGCCCAGGTAGTGGGCAAGCTGGGTATCGACGTGGCAGTCAGCGAGCGGGAAGTCATGGCCCGCCAGATCATGTCCTTTCTGCAAAAGGGCAATGTTGTGCGTCGGCAAACTCTGCCCGGTGGAAACATCGAGTTGATTGAACTGGATGTCACCGAAGGGTCACACGGCACACAAACAACGCTGGCCGAATCGACTTTGCCCGCACACTGTTTGCTGGTCGCCCTGTTTCGCAAGGAGTTTGTGCGGATTCCAACTGCCACGGATCAACTCAAAGGCGGTGACCGCATTGTGCTGCTGGTCGAGGACCACGATGCCGACGGCGTGATCGGGTATTTCAGCGACAAGGTGTAGAACCTTTACGGCTAGAAATTCGGCGTAGGCGGACGGTATTGCTCAGTGTCGATCGTCTTGAACCAGGCAATCGTTTTTTCCAGGCCGTCACGCAAGGGAACCGTTGGCTCCCAGTCCAGATGCTTTTTGGCGAGTGTGATATCCGGTTGGCGTCGCGTCGGGTCATCGGCTGGCAACGGCTTGTACACCATTTGCGAACTGCTGCCGGTGATCTCGATGACCAGCTCAGCCAGTTGCTTGATCGAATATTCACCTGGATTACCGAGGTTGACCGGGCCTGTGAGTTCGTTGTCCGCATTCATCAGGCGAATAAAGCCCTCAACCAAATCGTCGCGATAACAGAATGACCGCGTCTGGGACCCGTCGCCAAAGATCGTAATGTCGACGCCCTCCAGTGCCTGGCGGATAAAGTTGGAGACCACACGACCGTCGAATGGATGCATTCGCGGACCATAGGTATTGAAGATGCGACAAATTCGAATCGGGATTCGGTGCATTCGGTGATAATCCATGAACACCGTTTCTGCGGCGCGTTTGCCTTCGTCATAACATGCGCGGATCCCGATCGGATTGACGCATCCTCGATACGATTCCGGCTGCGGATGGACTTCGGGGTCGCCATAAACTTCGCTGGTAGATGCCTGAAAGATCTTTGCATGACAACGCTTGGCCATGCCCAACAAGTTGATCGATCCGACGACGGACGTTTTCATCGTCTTGATCGGGTTGTACTGGTAATGGCCAGGGGCGGCCGGGCAGGCGAGGTTATAGATCTCGTCCACTTCCAGCCACAACGGATGCACGATGTCGTGGCGAACCAGTTCAAAATTCGGCTTGTCGAGCAAATGCGTGACATTGGATTTTTGACTGGTAAAAAAGTTATCGACGCAAATCACATCGTGTCCGTCGCCAACCAGTCTTTCGCACAGATGAGAACCAAGGAAACCGGCACCGCCGGCGACAAGAATGCGTTTAATCGAGGACACCAATACCGTTCCTGGGAAATGACGGCCGAACAAGTGGCCGATTTGTTACATTGAGTGGTGGCAGCTTGCCGAAAGCGACCCAGTATAGTTCAAACCTGTCAATTCCATACAGGCCAACCGCCGGTCCTCACGCCATCAAATCGAGTCATCATGAGAAGTTTTTGCCCTGCATTCCCGTTTGTTGTCGTCTTGTTGATTTCGGTTTCGATTTGCCTGACTAGCCAGGCTACCTACATGCGACCCGACCTGGAGCAAGTACCCGTGGAGACGTTGCTGGAAAACCTGCAACGGCTTGCCGAGGACGACCCCGACAACGCTTCCTTTCAAATGAATCTCGGCAGGGTCCATGCTATGGCGTGGGTTCAGGCGGAACCGGAATTGCACATTCGCAAGGATTCGCGTGACGAATTTGGCGATGTGACTCCCTGGTTCGGATTTGCACCAGGCAATTTGCCGTTTTGGAATCGCCGCAGTGAGCCGGTCGAGAACGCAGACAATGAACGTCAGGCACATCTCGATCAGGCGGCTGAGCATTTTGAAAGAGCTATCGAACTGGAACCCGAGAATCTGGTTGCAAGGCTCTCGCTGGCCTGGTGTCTCGATCAGAAGGGCGACAGCATGGAAGCCATGGATGCCTATCGCGAAGTCGTGGCCGCGGCCTGGGAGAAGGAAAATGAAATGAACCGTTTCGGTCTTGGCTTCCGCAGTGTGACCATCGAGGCAGCCGAATACCTTAAGCAAAAACTGGACCCGGAAAACGACGCCGACGAAATTGCCGAGCTGGACGAGAAGATCCAGACGATCCGCAGCAAGCCACGACCGATCACCCCGATCGCGATTCCCCTCGGCGACCGCACGACCTATTCCGCTGTTTATGATCCGCAAGCGGCCGTCGCTTTTGATGCCGATGGTACGGACTCGGGAAAATCGTGGACATGGATTCGTCCCGAAGCTGGTTGGCTGGTTTTTGATCAACAGGGCAGTGGACAAATTGATTCCGCGCTGCAGTTGTTCGGCAACGTCACGTTCTGGTGTTTTTGGGAAGACGGCTATCAAGCCATGAGTTCGCTGGACCGCAACGGTGACAAACAACTTTCGGGCGACGAACTGCAGCACCTCGCCATCTGGCAGGACAAGAACTCGGACGGGATCAGCGACCCGGGAGAAGTGCGACGGCTGGCCGATCACGGAGTTGTTGCGATCGAATGCCGCCCTCAACCGCGCCCTTCCGCTCACCTGGCGAACGCAGCAACGGGATCTCGCATTCTGCAACATTCCCACGGTGTCATTTACGCCGACGGATCGACTCGTCCAACCTTTGACGTTATCCTGCAAGCTGTTGCTGAATCACGTTCAATTGTGTCTGAGCCATAAAAAGGTGCAAGCGATTCAAATGTTGCGCGGTGTCATTGTTTGCGTTGTTCTGCTGGCAACCTGTATGTGTTCAGGCTCTGTCGCGACGGCTCAGGAATCTGACGTCGTGAAAAAGATCCTGTTTATTGCTGGTAAGCCGAGTCATGGATACGGAGCCCACGAGCATTACGCCGGATGCGTGTTGCTTGCCAAGAGTCTGGAATCGGCAATGCCGAATGTGGACACCGAAGTTGTCCGCGACTCGTGGCCCGAAGCAAGCCAGTTTGAGAGCGTGGATGCCATCGTGATGTACAGCGACGGCGAAGGAAAACACCCGGTTCTGGGTCATCTGGAACAGGTCGAGGACTTGACCAACCAGGGCGTCGGCGTCGTTTGCATTCACTACGCCGTGGAAGTTGCCAAGGGTCCGGCTGGCGATCATTTCCTCGACTGGATCGGCGGATACTTTGAAAGTCACTGGTCCGTCAATCCGCACTGGAAAGCCGAATTCACCGAATTGCCCGAGCACGAAATCACTCGCGGCGTCCAGCCGTTTGATTCCCAGGATGAATGGTACTATCACATGCGTTTTCGACCCGACATGGAAAATGTCACTCCCATACTGACGGCGGTCCCACCGGCTCATACATTGAGTCGTCCCGATGGACCTCACGAGGGCAATCCGCATGTTCGTGCCAAGGCTGGCCAACCCCAACACGTCGCGTGGGCGGTCGAGCGAGCTGATGGCGGGCGAGGATTTGGATTCACCGGCGGCCATTTTCACTGGAATTGGGGCAATCCCGATTTTCGCCGTATCGTATTAAACGCCATTGTCTGGACCGCCGGCGCCGAAGTACCTGAGGGCGGTGTGTCGATTGATGCGCTCAATCTGAACGACTTGCGTGAAAACCAGGACTTTGAGGAGCCCGGAAATTTTGATGCCGAGCAAGTGCGTGAAGTTCACGGTGTGGACGGCAACTAACCCCCTTCTCCCTCGGAGAGAAGGTGTCGGCGCAGCCCGACGGATGAGGGCGTACAAGAAACTGAAGAGCTGCAAGGATGGAAAGTCACAAACCGGAACTGCTGGGTGCAAGGGCTCGTTCACGTCAACTGCGCAAAAACCTGACGGGCCCGGAAAAAAATCTGTGGGCTGCCATCCGCAGCCGCAAACTTGCCAATTTGAAATTTCGCCGCCAATTTCCGATCGATCGCTACATTGTCGATTTCTATTGCCATGAGCACCGATTGGTAGTTGAGCTTGATGGAGACAGTCATAATGACGTTTCGGAATATGACCAATTGCGGCAATCGACGATTGAGGATCAGGGGTTTCGTGTAATACGGTTTGACAACGATGAAGTTCTCAACGACCTTGATGACGTTCTGGCGATGATCCTTGCCGCTTGCGGATTGGAGATGTGAGGATGAATGCCCTCACCCGCCCTGCGGGCACCCTCTCCCCGAGGGAGAGGGGACATCCGGCCTTCTCCCTCGGGGAGAAGGTGTCGGCGCAGCCGACGGATGAGGGCGTACCGGAAAATCTGATAATGACCAACCAACTTTCGATAAGTAACCGAATTCAAAACTATGTCAACAACTATCGAACAACTCCAACACGTCACGCGTCATTGGGATGATGCAGTTGCCGATAAACTTTCGCCTGTCGATCGGCTCGTCTATCGCTCCAATTGCCTGGGAGAAGACCAGCGGATTACCAACACCGGTGGTGGCAATACTTCCTCAAAAATTCTCGAAACCGATCCGCTGACGGGAGCACAGGCCAACGTTTTGTGGGTCAAGGGATCTGGTGGCGATCTGCGCACGGCCAAGGCGGCAAATTTTGCCTCGCTGTACATGGACAAACTGCTGGCCCTGATCACGAAATACAACGACTCGCCAGACAACGGCCCCAAGACACCTGCCGAAGACGCCATGGTGGGCTATTTTCCGCATTGCACATACAACCTGAATCCACGAGCCAGCTCGATCGATACGCCGCTGCATGGATTCCTGACAGCTCGCCACGTCGACCACATGCATCCCAACAGTGTCATCGCGATTGCCGCCTGTGACCGCAGCAAGGAAGTGACTCAGGAAATTTTTGGCGACGAAATCGGCTGGGTGCCCTGGTTGCGCCCGGGTTTCGAGCTGGGTTTGATGATGCAACGTGAATTCGATGGTAATCCGGCGCTTAAGGGACTGGTCATGGGCCAGCACGGCCTGATCAACTGGGCCGACGACGACAAGGAATGTTACGAGCTGACGTTGGCACTGATTGAAAAGGCAGCTCGCTTCATCGAGTCAAAAGACAAGGGCCAGAAAACTTTTGGCGGCCCAAAGTACCAGACGCTGGATGAAGCAAAATGCAACGAGCTGCTGGTCGAGCTACTGCCATGGCTGCGCGGGCAGGTCTCGCGACAGAACAAGTTCATCGGAACAGTTGAAACTCGTGACGCCATCATGCAATTCGTCAATTCCCACGATGCCCAGCGACTGGCCGAACTGGGAACCAGCTGCCCCGATCATTTCCTGCGTACCAAGATCAAGCCGCTGTACGTCGACTGGGATCCGCACAGCGAGGATCGGGCGTCACTGAAACACAAGCTGGTCGAAGGACTCGCTCAATACCGTCGTGACTACACGGAGTACTACGAGGCCTGCAAGCACGACAATTCGCCCGCCATGCGTGACCCCAATCCGACTGTGATCCTGATTCCGGGAATCGGGATGATCACCTGGGGCAAGGACAAAAGCGAGTCGCGTGTCACCGCCGAGTTTTACAACTGCGCTGTCGAGGTGATGCGTGGTGCCGAAGCACTTGGCAAGTACATTGCGTTGCCTCGTCAGGAAGCGTTCGACATCGAGTACTGGCTGCTGGAAGAAGCCAAACTGAAACGCAAGCCGCCAGAAAAGGAAATGTCCCGCGATATCTGCCTTGTGATTGGGGCGGGCAGCGGCATTGGGCGTGAAGTCGCAGCCCGACTGGCTCAGGAGGGTGCACATATCGTATGTGCCGATGTAAATCAGCAAGCAGCCGAAGCAACGGCTGGCCAGCTAACTGACCAGTACGGTCCCGGCGTGGGCGTGTCAGGAAGCGGTATCTCGTCCTGCGGGCCAGCCATCGGGCTACCCGTTGATATCACCGATCGCGATTCAATTCGAGACATGATCGAACAAACGCTCCTCGCCTACGGTGGTGTGGACCGGATCATTGTGACAGCCGGAGTCTTTGTTCCGCCCGGCCGCGACGGCAATATCGCTGATGACAAGTGGCAATTTACATTCGATGTGAATGTACGAGGCAGTTTCAATGTCGTCGACGAGCTGCGACAACTGCTGGTCGAGCAGGGACTGCCGGCAGCCGTCGTATTGACCACCAGTGTTAACGCGGTTGTGGGCAAGAAGGGATCGATCGCCTACGACACATCCAAGGCCGCGGCAAACCACCTGGTGCGTGAGCTGGCCATTGAATTAGCGCCGCTGGTGCGGGTCAACGCCGTGGCTCCGGCTACCGTTGTCGCGGGCAGCACGATGTTCCCGCGTGATCGCGTAATCGCTTCATTGACGAAGTACGAAATCGACTTTGACGACTCCGCATCCGATGAAGAGCTGCGTACAAAGCTGGCCGAATTCTACGCGCAACGGACGCTGACTAAACAACCAATCTTGCCGCAGGATCAGGCCGAAGCCATCTACTTCCTCGCCAGCAATCGATCCAGCAAGACAACTGGCCAGATCATCAACGTCGACGGCGGTTTGCACGAAGCGTTCTTGCGGTAGGCAGTACTCCCTCTCCCTCGGGCTTCGGCCGTGAGCGCGCCGAACGGGAGAGGGTGCCCGCAGGGCGGGTGAGGGCAAGAGTATTTCAACCTTAACTTCAACCTTAACTTCAACCCCTGACCTTTATCATGGAGACCTGGGTACACGCCCGGAGTTAAGTTAAAGTTAAAGTTAAAGTTAAAGTTAAAGTTAAAGTTAAGGTTAAGGTTAAGGTTAAGGTTAAGGTTAAGGTTGAAAAAGAAGTGGGCGATACTGGATTCGAACCAGTGACCTCCGCAATGTGAGTGCGGCGCTCTAACCAACTGAGCCAATCGCCCGCCGGGATTGAATGTAACGCTTCACCATAGCGTTGCACATCGCATTTGGTGAGCACGAGTTGCTGGTGCTTTGGCCTGCCGTATTGAAGTAGCGGTGGCTTCCAGCCGCCGTCCGGTCTGCAGCCGGAAACGGAGTGACCGGCCCACGTACGTCAGCCTGTCCCAGGCTGACAGCGCAGGCACCATTCCTTACGCATCGCCAAGCGCACGTCGCAGCGCTTCCAGCGTCCCGGGAGCGTTCAGCGACGCCTTGCCAAAACCCTGTACGGCACCGGCCGAGACCGCTTCGGTCTGGGCATCGGGAAAGTTGGACACCAGCATCACTGGAATCCTGGCCGTACTCTCATTCGACTTGAGCGACCGTAACATCTCCAATCCATGGCTGCCGGTGGCATCAAACACCCGATTGAGCAGAATCAGGTCCCACGGCGACGCGTCAATCTGCTGAATCGCTTCATCCACCGACTCGGCCTGGTGGACTTCGACATCAAAATGTTGCCGCAGCAGATGGGCAATTCGCGCGTGATCCGGTCCGCACTGACCCACATCAAGAACTTTTTGCATTACAAATATCACCTTGAAACAAGCGGACGGAGAGGGATTCGAACCCCCGGTACCCGTAAGGGTACGCCGGTTTTCAAAACCGGTGCCTTCGACCAGACTCAGCCATCCGTCCTTTGCTGTTTGATTTTTCGGACGGCAGTCCAAACAGACTATCGCCCCTGTGGATCAAGCGTACCGAATTACCGCAAAACCGGGAAGACGCGATTGGCCGCGGAGAATCCAGGTTGCCGAGACGGACTAGGGGAGCAGTTGAAACTCGTATGCTCCCATATCGACCGTGGCGCCGACGATCCGGTCCAGCAAGTCCAAATCGGGCAATGGCTCGGTCGTGTTGCCGTTTTCATTGAGATCGAATACGTCCTGCAAGACGGCGTTATTGTTGCCCTGACCGATCAGGGGTGAATCAAATCGCAAGCGAAAATCGCCTCCAGGAAAGTCGACAAACCGCGCCTTGAAATCGGTGTTATTGTTGGCCGCGCCGCCGTAGAAGATGTTGCCATCTTCGGGATTAAAATCGTCGATGTTGCTGAACGTGACCAATGTCGTGGCCCCAGCGTTAAAGATCTGACTGTCCTCAAAGTGGCCATCATATCCGTTGGAGACAAAAATCGAATTCGTCACAAATAAGTCGATATTCGAACCGGCCAGCCCGGCGATCGCACCACCCACTGACTGGGTATCGCCGTTGCGGACGAAGGTTGATGTGTAGACTTTTAATGTGGAATTCGTGGCGGCGCCGACGATCGCCGCACCAATACTTTGCTGCGTGAGATTGTTGTCAAACAGGCTGTTGGCCACCGTCAAATCAATTCCATCGCCTTCAAATCGCAACGCGCCGAAAGCAAACTGTTCTGTGTAATTGCCGACAAACTCACTGTTGGCCACCAACACCGTATTGGTGTTGCTGATAGCCAGGCCAGCGCCTCCGATCAGGCTTGTCGACGTATTGCCATTGAACTGGCTGTTGAAGACTTTCAGGTCGCCAAAACTGACGCCCCAGCTGAGTCCGCCGACGTCAGTATTGTCGTTGAGGCGGCTGCCGGTTAGCAGCAGTGAGTTGCCGCTACCTGTCGCAAAAATCCCGCCGCGGTTATTCGAAAAATCCGAATTTCGTATTTCGGCCCGGAACACGTCCATGACGACGGCAAAAGTATCGGACGTATCAGCGATCGACACTTCGTCCATCAACAAGTTGATGCCGATGATGTTGACGAAGCTCGGACCGTTGATCAGTCCGGCCTCACCCATCTGGACATCCATCAACGTAATGGTTTGTGCATCCAGCGTCACACGCGTATCCGTACCGTTCAAAGCGGAATTGTGCATCGTCAGTTCATTGGCGCGAATGTTGACAAAGTCCCGAAATGGATCGAGGTTTGAACCGGTGATCTCGAGGCCGTCAATGTGTACATTTGGCAATTGATCGGACGGTCCGTCAATTTCGATAGCACTCGGCACGACCTGATCCATCGTGACGTGGTGCAACGTCACATCGTCACCGATGCCATTTGTCACGATCTCCAGCACGGTATCCCGGTTGCTGAGGATATCGTGTTCGATCGTTACCCCATGCAGGTTGATGTCGCTGCCATCGAAGTCGACGGTCGATTCATAATTTTGCCGGAACAGCGTATCCGTCACCCACAGATCGTTATCCGGACCCGTGAAATGGATGGCATCGCCACCCATCAGGGAAAACCGAGAGTCGATCACCATGACGTCGGAATTTACGGCTCGAATACCGTGGCCGTAATTGAAAGGTACGCCGAGGGCCAGGGTCGCCGTGGTATCCAGGAAACGGGCGTGATCTATCATCAACGAGGCATCAAAGGCCAGAATCCCTGTGAGCAGGTTGTTATCGTCAATGCGTGTTCCCGTCAGATCCAGCGATCCTTCCCGTACACCAATGACACCGGGATCAAAATTCACGCGAGGGATTGTCTCCTGCTTTTCGTTGTCTGCAAATTGTCCAAGGTGAATCGTGCCGGTTGAATTGCGCGCGAATACCGCAGATCCTGTGTCAGCAATATTGCGGTGCAAATCCGTGCTGTTAATGGAATAGCTGCCTCCCGAAGTCCAGACCGCTCCGCCGACCCCGGATACGCCGGTCGTACTATCCTGAATCACCAGGTTATTAAGTGTTAGACTGGATTGCGTGCTTTTGATCGCACCACCACGCCGTCCCGAATACTCGGCTTGTTCCAACACGCTGCCGTTTTGAATCGTCAGATTCTCCAGCGTCACCGTTGATTGACCCATCAGGTCAAAGGCACGGTCCAGCTGTTTGGCGTCGATGATCGTGTTGGTTGAATCAATGCCGCGAATCACGACCGAGTTTCCGGAATCGGAAAACACATCAAAGTCGCCAGTCAGTCCAAGGTCTTCTTTGAATCCGGCGATCTCGATTTCATAAACCAGCGCAGACAATTCAATCTGGTCCGCTTCGCCATTGGTATTCGATTCGATGATCGCTTCACGCAGCGACAACAATCCGTCGTTGGCATCAATCACGTCCGCGTTTGTGGTGACTATCAACGTCGCCAGCACGCGACGAGGCTCAAGTGCCTCGAATTCAAGCCCTTGAGTATTGGTGCCAACGATGCGGCTGTAGTATCGATTCATTGCGTCGTCCCGAATTAAGGCCAGTCAAATTAGCGGTGTGGTCGAAACACCCAAGGGCGGCGGGAAATGATTCACCGATTTTGGTCGTGTCAAACAAGCTATCAATCCTTTTTGCCACGGAACCCACCAATTCGATTAATGGCAAAGAATTTCCCTTTCCCCAGGATAGTTGCGGTAGCTTAAACAAAATAGTTAAATTACATAGCTACGCAGTTTACGCATTCTAGCAACCGAACGACGGGCTTGGCGATGACGAACTGTTACATGATTAAGTCAAACGCCGGATGTCACACGATTGGAACTTTTTGTTATCACTCAGACGGGAACGACGCTTCTCAGTGGGGTGGCAGGTTCAACCGGCCGTTAGCCAAAGCTCGGCCACTCTTGGCGTCACACTCAACACGCGACCGAACTTGATGATCCAAACACCTGATTGCGCAAACTAATGGCTGGCGGTCGCCGGGCTCGCGGGGGAAGGGCCCGGCACCGCATTTTTTTTTCACCAATGGGATCGATGAGCGTCGGCATCGCACGGTGGCATATACAATGGCCGCCGAGATAGATTGGTCCATTCCGCAATTCAGGATTTCGTGTGCGTCCTTCCAAACCCGCTGACGGCAAATGCCCTCAGGATGATCAGCGAGAGCAGTGCAATCTGGTTTGCAAATACAACTATTTTGACGCGGATGATTTGACCATCGATTCCTGGGAATTGAAGTGCCTGGATTGTGGCCTTCGACAAACCATTGCCTTTCGGTCGGATGACGAGGAGGAGGAAAGGCCCGCCAATCCAAAACAGTGTCCGTTTTGCCAGCTGTGCGATTTGGCACCTGGTCACAACCCGTGTCAGGCAGATCACGGTGGTTCGGACAGATAACCTTGGCATGCCGATGGTCGAATGTCATATTGGTAAGAAGGCCATTGCCAACCGGGTTTGATAAAATGACCAGCTCTCGTACCAGCCAGGAAATATTTGACCGCGAGTTTCTCGAAATCCGCGCCAAGTTGCTCGAACTGGCTGCCTCATTTGATCGACTGGAACGCGGGTCGGGCGAGATGGACGAGCGCAGCCAACTGATCGCCAGAGGCCTGGAAATTCTCAGTGACCCGGCGGACGGCAAGGCGGAGCGCATCCAGGTGTTGTTTTCGCGCGAGTATTCGGCGGACTGGCGTGACGAATTCGGACTTTGACCCGCGCTGACGCTGCAGCGGCGGAGAATCCATGTATTACATCGATCCACACATCCACATGGTGTCCCGTACGACCGACGATTATGAAACGTTGGCGCGCATGGGATGTGTTGCATTGACGGAACCGGCGTTTTGGGCCGGATTTGACCGCGGCAGTGCAGATGGTTTTCGCGATTATTTTCGCCAACTAACCGAATTCGAGCCTGCGCGGGCAGCCCAATTCGGCATCCAGCACTTCACATGGCTGTGTATTAACGCCAAGGAAGCGGAAAACGTCGATTTGTCGCGCGAAGTTATTGCGTTGATCCCCGAGTTTATTGACTGCCGCAATGTGCTGGGCATTGGTGAAATCGGATTGAACAAGAACACGCCCAATGAAGCCACCGTATTTCTCGAACATCTCGACCTGGCGGCCCGGCTGGATCAGTTAATTCTGATTCACACGCCACACCTGGAAGACAAGCTGCAGGGTACGCGGATGATTTTGGACATGCTGCAGTCCGACAGCCGCCTGCAGCCCGAACGTGTGCTGGTTGATCACGTGGAGGAACACACCATCAAGCACGTACTGGACGCGGGATTCTGGGCCGGCATGACCTTGTATCCAGTTTCCAAATGCACACCACAGCGTGCTGCCGACATGGTCGAAATCTATGGCACAGAGCGACTGTGCGTAAATTCGGCCGGGGATTGGGGGCCCAGCAAACCGACCGCAGTACCGGATTTTATCATCGAGCTGCGTCGCCGCGGGCATAGCGAATCGGTGATTCGGCAGGTCGTGTACGAAAACCCGTTAAGCTTCTTCCGTCAAAACGCCAACTTTCGGTTCCGGGAGCCGCTGGACCTGGATACAGCGCTGGCATAAGGCATCAAGTAGAGTATCCACTCCGCTATTGCGAGCTTGGCGCCGTAGCGGTGGCCGATCCCGGGTTGGCAGGCCTCGGCGGCTGGAAGCCACCGCTACGTTAGTTAACCTCATCAGCCTCGAGGACTGTTTTTCCGTCCTCATACAGCGCCAATCGTTCGCGACACAGTTCCTGTTTGCTTTGCGGCGCCAGCTCCAGGGCCTTTTGTTGATGCTTGACGGCATTTTCAAAGTCACCATTTTCAGCACAGGCGGCCGCCAATGTGTCGACATGGTTCCAGACCGTCCAGTTGGTGGCTTCGCACGCTGTTTCTGCCAAAGTCGCCGCGGCGGCGCCGTCACGAAATTGGCTGTCTTCGCACGTGGCCAGGAACCAGGCTTTGCCATTGAGAGCTTCCGGGTTGTTCTCGGCCAGCTCCAGGGCCTTGTCGAAATCCTGACTGGCCCGCTGATATTTCTTTTGCGCCAACCAGGCATTGCCGCGGTTGGTATAGGCCAGTGGCGATTGTCGTTCAAGTTCGATCGCACGGTTCAGATCTTCGATCGCTTCCTCATGGTTGCCCAGTTCCGTATGTACAACGCCACGATTGCTGAAGGCTTTTGCAAACTGCGAATCGAGTTCAACAGCTTTGGAAAAATCGATAATGGCTTCGGCGATACGCTCACCCTTGTAACGAATCCAGCCGCGATTGTTGTAGGCGTCCGCCGACTCGGAATTCAGTCGAATGGCCTCGCTGGCATTGTCCTCGGCGCTGGTCAGGTCGCCGCGTCCCAGAAAGATATTGCTGCGGCCAATGTAGGCTTCCGTCGACGACTCGTTTAATTCCAGAGCTCGATCGTAGGCTTGCATGGCTTCATCCGGTTTCCCCAGTGCGTGAAGGGAAACCGCGCGGTTAACGTGCCACGATGCTACATCTTCACGCAACTCAAGTGCCTCGTCGTAATCCGCGACGGCCCGTTCAAAATCTCCGATGGAATAGTAACAGAGACCACGATTGTTAAATGCATTGGCGTACTTCGGCGCCAACTGAATCGCCTTGTTCAGATCGCCAATCGCCAGCTGGATCTGGTTTTGCCGCATGAACACCAGCGCGCGATTGTTCCAGAAGTTGGCACGTTGTGAATTCAGACGAACAGCCCGGTCCATGTCACGCAGCGCCTTGGTCAAATCGCCCTGTTCCAGGTAGATCATGCCGCGAGTCATCCACGCGTCGTAATCGCGTTGGTCATTGCGAATGCGCCGGGAAAACAGCTTGAGGGCCGAGTCCAGTCCGATAACGTTACGCATTGGCAGCCAGCCTTCGATGCCTTGCAAAGCACACCACTTGCCCTCGATATCCACCACTCGATGAATGCCTCCGGCGTAAACCTGACCGACCTCTTCATCAAGAATCTTGGTCGTGAAATCGATCGTGACAACGACCATCTCGCCTTTTTGCTGGGCCAGTGCCGTCTGATTGCCAAACACGCCCGACAGCCACAGTACTAACGCGGCTGATGAAGCTATATATCGGAATCGATTCATGGAGGGGTACTCAACTTTGAACTTCAAAGGACCTGGAAGAGGACCGGATTGCAGGACGGGTTCGGCCCGGTGGAAGAGCCCAATGCGGGGCAACGATTAAGGTTATCCCGAATGACTCGCGATGGGAACCATCAAATCGGGATTTCAACAATCCAGCCTATTTGCCGATACAGAATCGGGAAAACACGCGGTCAAGAATGTCATCGGTAAACACCTTGCCGGTGACCACGGCCAGTTCGTCCAGTGTCGTTCGCAATGCCGCGGCCACGACTTCTTCGCCAGCACGCGACCGTTGGTAACCGGCCGCCAATCGCAATTCATCACGGGCACGAAGTAGACTCTCCAGACAGCGATTGGCGGTCGCCGCAATGACCAGCGATCCAGGTGCTCCCTCGGCGTCCAGGCGGCGGGCAATTTCGCCCCTCAATGCGGTAAGTCCCGCCCCGTCCACGCTGGAAACCGATAACACTGACGGGTGATCCCACGCCAGCGGCAAGTCGGATTTGGTGCGCACGACCAGCACCGGGGGATCGACTGCCAGTTCCCCAATTTGTTGACGCTCCCATTCTTCAAGCCCGCGGGAACCGTCCAGACACAAGACCCGCAAATGCGCATCAGTCACGACCTGATCCGCCTGCAGTTCGGCCTGTTTCTGGATTTCGATCTCACCTGCCCGGGCCGCGACTTGTTCCATTTGACGCATGGTGCCCGCTGTATCAACCAGCTCCACCTGATAACCGCCAATGTCGATGTCACAAGTCAGGTAATCGCGAGTCGTTCCGGGCCTTGACGAAACAATCGCACTCGACTTGCCAGCCAGGACGTTTTGCAAACTGCTTTTTCCGGCGTTCGGGCGACCGACCAGTGCGACCCGTCGTTTCGTTGACGCCATTTGACGCTTGTCGATCTGATCGATAATTTGATCCAGCACCTGCAGGCCGCGCTCGATGGCGGAGGCAATCTGGTCCCGCTCAATGAATTCGATATCGTCTTCGACAAAATCCAGGCCGGCCTCGACATGCGCCACGGTTTCCAGCAATTCGTCCTGCAAATCGGCCAGCGGGCCACTGAGTCCTCCTGACAACTGGCGCAGGGCAACCGACATTTCAGCGTCACTCCGCGAATCGATGACCCCCAGCACCGCTTCGGCCCGGGTCAAATCAATGCGACCCGCCAGAAACGCCCGCATCGTGAATTCACCCGGCTGAGCCTGTCGCACGCCAAGTTGCCCCAGCTGTTGCATGATCGCATCCAGCAGCGGCGGTGAACCCGCGACATGGATCTCTGCAGAACGCTGCCGGGTGTAACTGGCCGTCGTGGGCCAGTAGTAAAGCTGGATATGCAATGATGATGTCGACCAATCATCGAGACGCAATTGACCGGCCAGGACGATCGACTGCTGTTGCCCTGCAAGCGTTTGCCCTTCAACGCTGTGGAAGCACTGGTCCAGAGCCGCGTCGATGCTGGGACCGCTCAACCGGATGACACCTCGGGCAGCAGCACCCGGGGGACTGGCGATCGCAGCGATGGAATCGTTGACGTCAAAGGCAACCATACCGGTCATCATAACGGCGAATGACCATGGGGCCAGCGACTACTTGCGATCACGCAACTTGCGTTTTCGTTCCTTGTCGCGTCGGCGTCGTTCATCCATTTGCTCGTCGTTCCTCAGCGGCAGGAAATCTTCGGCCGGCACTTCCTTCTTTCGGCCTTTGCCCTTGCCTTTGGATCCCGATTTTGAATCGGAATCCATATCTGCCAGTTTGTCGGTGTCGAGTTCCGGTTTGGGCAACGCCTTGCGTTCAATGATGCCCCAGATGCTGGAAGCGATAAAGTAAATGCACAACCCGGAGGCCACCTTGAAGAAAATGAAGCCGAAAAACAGCATCATGAACTTCATCATCTTTTGAGCCATTCGCGACTGGTCATCGGTCGC
>JBPCVB010000740.1:0-20422 GCA_051010855.1 Pirellulaceae bacterium
GTTTACGAGTGAACCCAATTCCGGCAAGTCGGATTTTACCGTGGGTGGGGGCCCTGGAGGTATGTTCGATCATCAGGCGGTGATTCGCGAATGGACGGTGGACCCGTTGGCCGATGTAATTGTTGGAGATCCGGCTGTGATCTCCCGTGTCCTGATGCGTATCGATGAACCGCAGTTTAATCACGACGGCGGAATGGTAGCGTTTGGCCCCGACCGGATGTTGTATATATCGCTCGGTGACGGGGGCGGTGGCCACGACGCAGGTATGGGGCATGGACCTGATGGAAACGGACAGGATCCCACGAATGTGCTGGGAACCATTTTGCGAATCGATCCATTGGGCAAAAACAGCGCCAACGGCCAATACGGAGTGCCCGCAAACAATCCCTTTGTTTTTGGCCCGGAAGTCGACGAGATATTTGCCTGGGGCTTACGCAATCCGTTTCGTTTCAGTTTTGACACGGACCCGGCAACTGGAAAGATCAGTCATGGAACAACAGGCCAGCTCTTCGTTGCCGATGTCGGGCAGCGAAACATCGAGGAAGTCGATATCGTCTTGCCCGGTGATAATCTGGGCTGGCGTCTGAAGGAAGGTTCCTTTTTCTTCGATCATGTAACTGGCAACGTCAGTAATACGCCTTTCCCGGGAATTCCCATTCCACCCACATTTAATCCAGTCGATCCTGTATTTGAATACGACCACGATGAGGGCAGAACCGTGATTGGCGGGTTCGTTTATCGGGGCAAGGAGATTCCGGAACTGGTCGGCAAGTACGTGTTTGGAGACTTCACCGCTGGCGGCTTTTTTACGCCAGCGGGACGGCTCTTTGTCGGCAACCTGGCAACTGGATTAATCGAAGAGCTGAGAATCGGATTCGATAGTTCCCCATTGGGGCTGTACATCAAGGGATTCGGTCAAGACGCCAACGGCGAACTCTACTTGTTGGGCGGAACCAATTTGGGTCCGTTCCGCGATGCAACCGGGCAGGGATTCGGTGTCGTAATGCGGCTCCGTTCGGCTTCCCCCGGTGGGCGACCCAACTGGCGTGGCGAGGGTTTCGGTTTGACCGAACCGGATCCGGGAAATCCAGGTATTGATTGCCAGGTATTTGCCGGGCGATCAAGTTTTCCTGACCAATACACGGCAACCGGCTGCCATGAAGTGGACGCCGATTCCAACCTTGTTGGTTCCGCCGTTTTCGAGGCCCTAAATGGTCACAAGCTACACGTAACCTATACGGGATTTGTATTCGATCGCGACGATAAGGACTTTCCGTTGGGTTTCAATGCGCAGCTTACGGCCGATGGTGGAACGGGACGTTTCGAAGAGGCGAAGGGTACTGCCATCATGACAGGGGCCCTCAGCGGATCGCCGGGAGTCTGGTTCTTTGAATTCGCCGGGACGTTTCATCCTCGCGGCTAAAAGAAACCCTGATTTTGTCCTGTCGAACATTCCCGATGGATTGCCATCGACGATGTTTGTTCATTTAACGCGCCAAGGCGGGTTCTTGCGATTTTCACCTGCCCAATACAGGCAAATCACATTGCCGGCCGGATCACGCAGGCGGGCCTCGCGCCATAACCACCGCATGTCGGTCGCCAACTGATCGAACTCGATGCCTTCGTTTATTTTCTGCTGCACAAATTCGTCGAGGCCTTCGACCTCGAAATAGGTTACACAGGCCGAGTTGGGGGTGAACTCGCCCTCGACAACATGCACGGAAAAGGTACTGTCCCCATTAGGGCATTCGAACCGCGAGTAATGAGGCGCATCGGTGATTTGGCGTAGCCCCAGCGTTTTGTAGAACGCCACGCTGGCAGAAATGTCGGTGGCCGGGAGGGTGACCTGATTGAGGTTCATGACGTGTACCTGAATCTCGCAATCCTTGTCCTTGTCATCGTCCTTGTCATCGTCCTTGTCATTGTCCTGATGCTATTGCCTCTGCTTCGACAAGGACAAAGATAAGGACAAAGACAAAGAGAATTATGCCAGAGTCCGCTCGATCAATCGTTCATCGCGAATCAGCGAGACCACCAGTTCGTGATCTTTCGGTACCGCGTTCAGCAAGCGGTGGATATCATCGACGCTGGTCACGATACGACCGTTAATGGCAACGACAACGTCATCGGACTGCAAACCGGCCCGGTCAGCAGCACCACCGGGCAGGGTTTCCGATACCAGTACGCCGGAATCGGCCAGCAGGTCCAGCTTGACCAGCAAACGATTTGGCAATTGCACGGTTGTGCCCATGATGTCCAGCTGTCGACGCCGCACACGGCCGTGCGCAAGAATCTCGCCCGTCACCCAGCTGGCGGTGCTTGAGGGAACTGCGAACCCGATACCTTGTGTGAACTGGATGATCGCCGTGTTGATGCCAATCACCTGGTTACGCGAATCGACCAGTGGCCCGCCGGAGTTGCCGGGGTTGATGGGTGCTGCGTGCTGGATGATGTTCTCGATCAAACGGCCTTCCTGACTGCGCATACTGCGTCCCAGCGCGCTAACGACACCGGTCGATACGGTTGAATGCAATCCCAGCGGGCTGCCAATCGCGACAACCAGCTGACCGACGCGAAGATTCTGTGATTCACCCAGCTCAGCATAAGGCAGGTCGCTGGCAGCCAGTTTCAAAACTGCGATATCATTGGCTGCATCGTCACCGATCAACTCGGCGTCAATGTGATCTCCATCATTGGTCACGGCAATCAGCTTCTGACGCCCGTTGGCGACATGGCAATTGGTAATGGCGAGACCGTCGCCGGAGATCAGAAATCCGGAGCCGCTACCACCGCGGCCGGTATTTGATTGCACGCTGATCACGGCTGGCGACATCGTTTCCACGACACCCACGACCGCTTGCGAAAATGCGTCCAGCAAATGGTGTTCGTCCGCGGACTGTGAGGAATTCGGGTTGGCGGAGTCGCGGGAAGGGTTATTCGATTGATTGACGGGTCGATAGTGATTGATTTGGCTCATGGCTCTCCCTTGTATTCAGGTAAACCATGATTCGCAGTAACCGCCGCGCGGGCAAATCGTGTGAAGTGCGTCACAACCGGTTCCGCATCCGGGGGCGTTTTATTCCGTGTTCTCAGCCAAGCGAAGTGCTGCGTCGACGATTCGCCCGGTATTGGGCAGAGCCTCGGCTTCCAGGTGACGGGCGTAGGGAATGGTTTGTTCCAGACAGACGCGCGCATAGCAGGGCGACAGGCCGGATTCCATGACGATGGCAGCCAGTTCACCGGAGAGCCCGCACGATTTGTAATCTTCATCCACCACAAGCAGCTTGCCGGTCTTCCGGACCGATGCGTTGATCGTCCCGATGTCCAACGGCTGCAAACAGCGCAGATCGATAACATCACATTCCATGCCCTGATCGGCCAGCTGGTCGGCGGCTTCCAGTGCGCGGTGCAGGCCCACAGCAAGCGAGACCATGGTGAGCGTATCGCCGGTCCGCAGCACCCTCGCCTGACCGAGCGGCAGCGAATCCATTTTCGCGGGAACATCCGCTTGCGCACCGGCGGACGGGACATCAAAGGCAACTGTCTGGCGTCCCAGCCGGCCCAGGAATTCCAGCCACGAGTCAGACAACAGCTTGTGCTCGAGAAAGATCACAGGGCCATCATGTGCGATCGCAGTTTTCATCAATCCGTAAGCATCCGCGGGATTCGAGGGCACAACGACCGTGAGTCCGGGGATACCGGCAAACATTCCCCACAATGTTTGCTCGTGTTGCCCCCCGTCACCATAACCTCCGCCGCAGGCCGTTCGCACCACGAGCGGACAGGTCCACTTGCCACCGGAAAAGGTTTCGATTTTGGCCATATGATTGAGCACGGCGTCCATGGCGACTCCGACAAAGTCAACCAACATGACTTCGACGATGGGTCGCAGTCCGGACATCGCTGCCCCCACCGCCGCACCCACAAAACTGCTTTCGCTAATCGGTGTGGGAAATACCCGCAGTTGGCCAAAACGCGTGTAGTGGGCGCTGCGCAACATATGCACGTCTTCACCCATGATGATGACCCGCTTATCGGCGGCCATGGCCTCCATCACGGCCCGGTCAATCGCTGCACTAAAGTTCATGTTGGCCATGGACACCCTCTGCAGGACTATTCGCTTGTACCGAATCGACCAGAAACTCCATCTCACGGGCGACATCTTGCTCGATCGATTCAGTATCCTGCTCATCCTGTTTAAGTTGCTGGCGAGTCAAGAACAGCGGATCGGTTTTGTGTTCGCGCACGTCCTTTCGCGCATCCTTTAGCAAGTCAAGTAAATGCATCAGGCTCTTGATGCGTGTCACCGGGCCGCTGCCCCGCGGTGCGAGCAAGTGCCTTGTCACGTTGCCAAACGTTTTGCCGCCTTCACCAACGGGGTGTTGGGCCATGCGTCGCATGGGGTCACCCATTTGATGGCTGTCGAGTCGGCTGGTGCGAGCCAGCAGAAAATATGGTTGCGAGTCCTTTCGAATTTGCCCGATCGCCTTGCTCGCCTTCTCCGAAACCGCCATTACATCCAGACCATCAACTTCCTGGCACGGCAGGCCGAAGCCGGCCGCGCGCTGTAAAAGCGATCCGGCGGTGACGTCGGCCGAACGAGTCGTGATGGCCCAGCGATTGTCTTTGCAAAGAAACAGCAGCGGCAGCTTCCAGGCCACGGCGAGATTCATGGATTCCATCAACATTCCCTGATTCATCGCGCCCTCGCCAAAGCAGGCCACGGCGACACTGCCTGGACGTAACAGTTTGGCCGATAGCGCAAAGCCCGTGGCAACAGGGCCCGACGAACCTACGATTCCCGAGGAGGCGGCGAGATGGGTTTTGGAGAACAGGTGCATGTGCCCTCCACGGCCCCGGCACAGACCGTCCTCGCGCCCCAGCATTTCCCTGAGCATCAATTGCAGGTCAACGCCGAGCAGTGTCAGCACAGGTGTAGGCCGGTGATCCAGCGAAACGGCATCGCCGCTACGCAGGTGGCGCGTGACTCCCGCCGCCACGGCCTCTTCGCCCGTTCCCAGATGCATCTCGCCAGAGATCAAACCGGCTTCCCACATGTCGGCGAGCACCAGCTCAAAGGCCCGCGCCTTGACCATCGCCTTGTAAAGCTCAAGCTCGACCATACATCGTTTCCTCGACGGACCTTTTGCGTTACCGCAATTAGCGCTCTACCTCCCGCCCGGTGGCAGGTTGTCCAGGAAGAACTCGGTCATCAGGTTACGCAAATGACGGCTGGTGTTTTGGAACTCGTGAATGCCGTGCGAGCGATTGGGGTACGCCATCATGGAGAACTGTTTGTCGTTGGCAATCAGCTCATTGATCAGCAGCTCCATGGTTTGATAGTGACAGTTGTCGTCGCCGGTGCCGTGAATCAATAGCAATTCGCCCTGCAGGTCTTTGGCGAAATTGATCGCCGAGCCCTGGTAGAAGCCATCCGGATTCAATTCCGGCGTTTGCATGTAGCGTTCCTGATAGATCGTGTCGTAGAAGCGTTGATCGGGAACCGGAGCGACGGACACGCCGGTGTGATACAGTTCGGGGTACTTGAACAGGGCCTGCAGCGTAGAACTGCCGCCGCCACTCCAGCCCCATATGCCGATCCGGTTGGCGTCCAGCCAGGGAAACGACTCCAGCGTCGCGCGCAAGGCCGCTGCCTGATCACTGGCGTTGATGATTCCGATCTTGCCGTAGATGGCCTTACGCCACTGGACACCACGCGGCACCTTGGATCCGCGATTGTCAAAGCTTAGAACGACATAACCATGTTCGCACAACAGCCGGTGCCATAAATAATTGCGGCTATCCCAGCGATCATTGACGGTCGTGCCCCACGGTTCTCCATAAACGTAAACAATGGCCGGGTACTTTTTTGAAGCGTCAAAGCCAGGCGGCTTCATGGCCCAGCCGTCTATCTCCAGCAAGCCGCCGTCGCCGTCATCGATGGTCACGCGAAAGAACTCGACCTTGTTGACTTCGAGACCAGCAAGCTTGCCCCACAGCTCGGAGTTTTCCGTTTTGACTTCGATCGTTTTGTGTTCCGGCAAAGTCACCGTGTCGATGCGGGGCGGATTACCGAATCGCGACCACGTGTGCACCGCGCTGCTGCCGTCGGCTGCCAGGCTGTAAACGTGCCAGCCGGGTTGGTCCCTGGGTGTCAGGCGATCGAGTTGAGGGCGGCCGAATGTTTGCCGATACAGATAACGGCTGTTTGGGTCGTCGGGGGATGCCTGAAAGTAGCAAGCTTGCTCGCTCTGGTTGACGTGATACAGTTCCGTGATGTCAAAATCGCCGGGAGTTAACAAATCCATTTCGCCGTTGGTCACATCGCACAGATAGACGTGTTTCCAGCCGTCCCGCTCGCTGATGAAAGTGAAGTGCCGATTGTCGGGCCACCACTCGATCCAGTCGCAGACTTCCACCCACGCGTCATCCTTGTCTTCAAGTACGAGACGAAAATTTCCTGTGGTAACGTCGACCGCATAAACGCTGTTGGTGTTCTGCAACCGATTAAGTCGCTGCAGCAAAAACTCACTGGATCCCGGGATCCAGTCGACCCGCGCTGGATAGTTCTCCCGTGGATCGCCCGGCAGATCGAGATACCTGGTTTCGCCGCCGATCATGTCGTAGACGCCAATCGTAACGGCAGAGTTTGTCGTACCGACCTTGGGATACTGGAATTTGGTGAGTGTGGGATATAGCTCGTCGGTGTTGTTGATCATCGTGAACACGCCGACACCGCTGGTGTCGAATCGCCAGAACACAATCTGGTTGCCGTCCTCGCTCCAGCGAAAACCGTCGCGCAAATCGAGTTCTTCCTCATACACCCAATCGGACGTACCGTTGATAATGTCCGGCGTTTCCGTTTGAGTAATTTGTGTGATCATGCCATCGGCAATTCGTTCCACATGGATGTTGCGATCCCGCACGTAAGCAACGTACTGCGAGTCGGGCGAGAACTTGGCAAACATCAATGACGATTCGGCAGCATCGTCACCACCGAGTTGGCGTACCACGCCGCTGGCCATATCAGCCACCCAGTAATCACCGCGAGTGTTGTATCGCCAGACGCGCCGCGTATTGTTGAACACGAGAATTTTGGAGTTGTCCGCCGAAACCTGAAAACTGCTGACGTCGATCGGATCGGATTGTCCCTCCGGCACCAGGTCTTTGGCGGCTACGAGAATCTCGCGCTGCCCGGTTGTCGGGTCGATCAGTACGACATCCCGGCCCTTGCCTTCGGCGGTGTCCTGCAGCACAAAATAACTGCCTCCCTCGGGCATCCAGTTGACCGAGAATCCTTCGGCAGAGAATTCGCCATCAGCAAAAATCCGGTCAACCGTCAGGCGATCTTGCTGCGCCAGTCCATGCGGCAGCGGCAGGGTTAGCATCAACAGGATGATCAACGTGAATCGAAGCATGGAACACTCGCAGCAAAATCGGATCGAAATGGAGGATTGAGTCGGTATTTTCCCACGACCCGCGGCCACTGGCTACCCGCTCGCCCTGAGCGCTCCGTTATGCGGCCAAAGGTAACCAGCCGTTTTGTCGCCTGCGATGGTTTCGATCCAGGAAAAGCCACTCGTAAAAATGTGGCTTGTTGTTTTGGATATTCACTCGCCGTTATGCCCGCGAGCGTCGTCGTCGTGGTGTCATCATCGCGCAGACCACACCAAACATCGCGAAACTCGTTGGTTCCGGAGTCCCTATGATGTTGAGCGTTAACGATGTATTGGGATCGTTGGACCCCCAATCCCAAACATAAGTGCCTGGTGTTAAACCCAACGACGCAAAAGTCGCTCCACTATACGTGCTGGATGCTGCCCCCAGCGTATCTCCGGAAACGTAAAGATTTGGCAAGGTAAAATTATGTATGCCTCCGAATGAATCAAAAATAGCGCCAAATTGAATACCAGTGCCCGAATCTGCAAAAGCAAAACCCCCAGTGCCGAATGATGTTGGACCTGTAATTTCCCCATTCAACCCATAAAAATCTGAAAGGACGGGTGCCACGCCGAATACAACCGCTGGCGCATTTGACCCTGAAGGGTCGACCAATCCGTTCCCAAACCCAGAGTTAACGGAGAAAAGAAATGTTAGCCCTGTTAGGTCAAACTCTCCTCCGGCAGACGAAACGACAACATCTCCTCCGATTTCCTCCATATCAATAATGATCTCCGCATCGGCTCGACCATGAGAAAAACTGACTAACGCCAGGCAGACAATTGCGACACGAACTTTCATGTTGGTAACTCAATTTGTTGGAATTTGAATCAAGGTGTAATCGCAAACAGATTGAAATGGAATCAGAAACTCAGCAAGGTCTTTCGCAACCCATGACGGGTGCCAAAAACGACGGACTACTTTTGTGGGCGAGAAATCAACTCGCGTTGACTATAGGCGAATCCTTTTGACCATGTGGCGGTTGACCGCCAAATTTGGCGGAATCATCCAGATATCCCAAATTGCACCCGTCATGGGGCATTGTTTTTCGAATCCCGGTCCTGGGAGCGACGAGTTTCCAGCGCTGGGTGCCACTGGTGCCACTGGCTCTGCCAGTGCAAATCTCTTTAAGGTGCGCGAAGGTGCCAAATGTCCTTACCGAGCGAACCACGGAGCCAACCGAATCAGATCAAGGCCAGCGTTTCCCAGCCGGTCGTGTTGCGTCTGCCGCAACATGATCGTATCGCCCGGATGAATCGTGACTGCCCACGGGTTGGACAACAGCCAATTCGTGTCAAAGCGTCGCGTGTGTCCGCCGCGGATCAAAACGAACTCCGAGGGACCAAATCCGGGTCCACCAATTGCACCACCGGCCTGTGCAATGGCCTGGGCCGCATTCAGCGTAGAGCGGCGAGGCAACTGGTACCGGCCGCCATTGAGCAGGCCACCGGCGAAAAAGAAACCAGCGTGTCCGGAATGCACATCGACGACATCGCCGTCCATCAAGTGCGGCGTGTGGACTTCCGGGCTCGTCAGCATGTACACACTGCTCTCGTCAAATGGCGCGGCGGATTCTGCAAGGGCCGCCAGCGGCGTGGCGTTGTCGGCTGGAAGATTGACACTGGTCACGGCACGGGGTTGGGCGCCGGGCAGACTGCGAGCCGTCTGATCGTGCACCACCATTACTTGCACGGTGCGTTTACGCATCAGGCTGGCTGTAACGAGGTTCTTTCCCTTGAGCACACCGGCTTGCAGATACGCCCGCTCCACCGCATCTTCGGCCTCAATCACCGTCATACCCCGAACATTAACCGGATCGATCATCGGCAGCGACAGTGTTCCATCGTCCCGCACCGGGACCGGATGACCCATGCCGGCAATGATATCGTTGCCACGGGTCGGCCAGTGGATCGGCGCTGAGCTGAAATCCCCCAACACTTCGTGAACCACGATCGCCAGGATGTCGCCGGAATCCAGGTGGTAAGATCGCTGACTGGACGCGCGATAATGCTGGGCCCATGCGGTTTGGGTAGTACCGAAGTCTACAGCAAACAAAATCAGTAACGTAAGCGACAGAGTTTTCACAGGATTCGAGTTCTCAGGGTTTCGAAACAGAGCGCCTGTAAGGCTCATCGAATACAATCCATTGGAACCCCCAACCCGCGCACAATCAAATCAATTGCAACGATTGGCGAATATTGGCCGCGTCACTTCACCGCGAAGTGGACTGGCTTTCACGCAGAGCAGCAAAAGCACACAAACACGCAGAGGAATTCAGCGACGTGATCGCGCGATTTCAGGCAATCTCCAACACGCGAGCGCCCAGGACGTCCATCCGGGGCTGAATGCCCAAACCGGGCGAGGTGGAAGCGGTCATGCGGCCGTGATGGCGTTGCGGTGCACCCTCGGCGGTGCTGACTGTCACGTAACTGTTGAAGTCGGTGGCCGTAAACAGCAATTCCGTCGGAGTGCTGTGGGCAAGCGCCGCAATAGCCGCGGTAACAATGTCGCCGCCCCAGCTGTCTTCCAGCGTCATGGCGATGCCCAGCGACACACACAGATCGCGAGCGAGGCGAGCCTTGGTCAGACCACCAAATTTGCTGATCTTTATATTTACGACATCCATCGCGTCATCAGCGGCGGCGCGTAATAACTCGGGCATCCCGTCAATCGACTCGTCCATCACGAACGGGTGATCGGTGCGGCGACGAATCGACAAACACTCGTTGTATGAAAGACAAGGCTGCTCGATATATACATCTACATCGCGTACGGCCCGAACGACACGCGCGGCTTCGTGTCTCAACCAGCCGGTATTGGCGTCGGCGATCAGCTTGTCGCCGGGCTGCAACTGGTCGGCAACCTGGAGAATACGCTGGATGTCGACATCGGGATCGCCGCCAACCTTGAGCTGAAAACGACGATAGCCTTCATCGCGATAGCCGGCGACTTTGGCTGCCATGGCCTGAGGTTCTTCCTGGGAGATGGCTCGATACAGGACAAAGTCATCGCTGAAGGGACCGCCCATTAATTCGCACGCGCTCCGACCACTTATCTGGCCGAGCAGGTCCCAGCAAGCCATGTCGATGCCGGATTTGACATAAGCATGGCCCTTGAGCGCTGCATCCATTCGCTGGTTCAGCGGGCCCAGGTGCAGCGGATTCATTCCAATCAGGTGAGGCCCCAGTTCCAGCAAGCCCGCGCGAACCCCTGGTCCATACGCCGGCAGGTAAAACGGCCCCAGCGGGCAGACTTCGCCGAAGCCGGTCTCACCCGAGTCGGTTTCGATCTCTACGATCGTGCTGTCGAATACATCAACCGACTTGCCACCGGACCATTTGTAATTGCCTTCGTGCAAAGGCAAGTCGACCTGGTACGCGGAGATGCGGGAAATTTTCATAGGCCTGAACTTGATAGACGGGATTGGGTTCGGAGAAACCGGCGATATGATAATCGATCGACTGCATTTTTTCATTCAAACCGACTGACTTGCATGTTAATTCTGAATGCCGCTCAAGTCGTTGAGGCTTTGCCAATGCCTGACGCCATCACGGCGATGCTGCGAGCCCTGACGCTGATTTCCGATCCGATGACGGCCATTCCGCCGCGCATTCACGTGGAGCTTGCCGAGAAATACGGGACCACACTGGTCATGCCCGGACAAATTCATGATCAGCAAGGCAAGTCGCTGGTCGTAAAGATCGTCTCGGTATGCAATGGAAATATCGAACGGGGACTGCCTAATATTCTGGGTGTCGTCAATGTCTTTGATCCGGAAACCGGACAGCCACTTGCCCTGTTGGACGGTTCGGCACTGACCGGCATTCGCACCGCGGCTGCCTCGGGCGTAGCTACCGATTTGCTGGCCCGTCAGGATGCGCGTCGGCTGGCGATCATCGGCTCGGGGGCCCAGGCACGCAGCCATTTGACCGCCATGCGGGCCGTTCGCGATATCGAACAAGTCAAAGTCTATTCGCGTAACCGCGATCACGTGCTGAACTTCATCAGCTCACTGGATGTGGACATCGAAGTCCAACCGGCCGATTCCGCAGACGAGGCGGTTGGTGACGCCAACATTGTCTGTGCCGTAACCAGTTCCAGCACACCGGTTTTTGACGATGCCGCCATACAACCGGGAACGCACATCAATGCGATCGGTTCCTACAAGCCCGAGGTCGTTGAAATTCCCGCCGCAACAGTCGTGCGGGCTCGCGTCTTTGTCGATCATCGCGAATCGGTGCTGGAAGAAGCAGGTGATCTGATTCAACCGATCCAGCGCGGCGAGATTACTGCAACGCACATTGCCGGGGAAATTGGCGAGTTGATCGCGGGCAAGGTCGCGGGCAGACAGTCTGCTGACGAAGTCACCCTGTTCAAGTCCGTGGGCAACACGCTGGAGGATGTGATTGGTGCCCAAACGGTCTATGACAATGCGAATCGAATGGGTTTGGGCAACAGCGTGGCGATGTAAGTGCGGGAGTTGCCTAACGCAGAGGTCGCAAAAGGACGCAGAGGATCGCAACGAAAAACTCAAGATTTCCGCGATAACGACTCTGCGCACTCCGCGTGCCCTGCGCTTAAAGATTCTTTAATCATCTTCTGGCAATTCCAACGCCGGCAATGTCATGTCGTCGACGCAGGAAGTATCCAGTCCCTCGACGGTGCCGAGATCCATAAAGGCTTCCTGAATCGACTGAATACAGGGGCCACCGACACCATGCGCTGCTGGCGCAATGATATGCAGACTGTTGGGAAAGTTCCTGGCACACAACTCCCCCCATTGCGGCGGAGTAACGGGATCGATTTCGCCGGACAGGATCAGAACAGGGACTTCGGAGCGGACCGGATCGCCATAATTGTCGGGCAGTTCGGATTTGGGCCAGTTGCGACAGTTCTCAATTTGTCGCCGCACACGTGAGTCGCCTAAAAACGTATTGTCGGTCAATCGGGGAATGTCGGCTGGATCAATACGGGCCACGTCTTCGGCGGCCGTGACCGAGAGTAACATGCCGAGGGCAATCGATTGTGAAAGTGCCCGGTTACGCTGAATGGAATTGATCACAAACGGCTTGAAGTCGCCTTCCCACGCTCGCCACAGCAACAGGGGTACCTGGCAACTGGTGTTCATGTAGTACATCTGGTAACGCAGGGAACTGGCAAACGCGTCCCTGCTTAATTGCAAAGTGACTTTCTCGCCGGAATCGACGATGGTTACTTCGACAGGAATCGGGCCGTCGTCGAAACGGGCAAGGATCTCATCGAACTTGTCACGCAATCCAGGAAAAGCCTCTCGGTAGGTTTCGTCGCTCTCCACCCGCTCGAAGATCTTGTCCAGCGCATACTGGGCGGACTCGGCGTGATACAGCGGATTGGTGAATTCAATCGGCGCGACACCGTTTAGAATTGCCGTGCGTACGCTGTCTTCGTGCCGGCGTATATAGACTAGTGCCGCGCGCGTGCCGTAGGAGCCACCGATGAGGTTGATCTTGTCGTAACCCAGTGCGATGCGCACGTCATTCAGGTCGTCCATGGCGTCGCACGTCGAGTACATCCGCAAGTCGGCGTCCTTGCCAAGCTCCTCAATGGCCGAATCAATTTCCTCGGGTCGAATGATTGGTTCCAGATAGTCCTGAACGTTGTCCGTCAATTGGGTGGGCAACATCAATCGATTGGAACCACCCGTACCACGCTGGTTGACGAGCACGACATCGCGATCGGCCCGCATCCAGGCATCTGCCACTTGTTCCTGGATTGTGGCAGCACCCTGGCCAGGTCCGCCCACCAGCACAAACACCGGGTCCGGCTTTGTGTCGTCACCGGTGGCATGCAAGATGACCAGATCCAGCTCGAGCTGCCGACCAGTCTGCGTTTTCCGATCCTCATAGACGGTGAAGTGGCCACTTGTGATGCGGCCGGAATCGGTTTCTTTCGTCTCCACGGTCAGTTGCGGGGACTCGATGGCCGTTTCCTGGGCAAAGGTGGTCGCGGCCAGCATGAACCAGGTTACACACCAAACAAAAATTTGTCTGTTTCGCATCTCGATCACAACTTTCATTTGATTCAAAATTGAGAGATCACCATTTGCCCCACGTTAATCAACTAATGGATGACGATCCGTGAAGTGTTTTGCAATCATTGTCGGAACAACAACCTTTTACCTGGTCCTGGCCACTCTGGTTTCGTTGCAAGCCCAGACATTCGACGAGAGGATGTCGGACTGGCCGCTCGACCTGAAGATCAATGGCGTGATCATAGCCAACGGCAGCGATGTGGCCAGTAGCGCCATGATCGAGCGATTTCTGGCAGATGCTGGCGGCGAGGAAGAAGCCAAAATCGTGACCGTCAATTTCGGTTCGACCTCTACCCTGGAACAGTCCAAACAGCGGTGGGACGAAGCGGAACATTGTCATATTGATGTGCCTGGCGACCTGTCGCTAGATGATTCAGGAGAGGATTCCGACGGCATTGCTTTTCTGCAGGAATCATTGTCGACGGCCAGTGGCGTGTGGCTGGAAGCGGACGCCAGTCTGAACCCGGATCACCGTCGTTTGTTAAGGCATTTAACAGACAATCTTCGGGATGTGATTGATCGAAACGGAGTCATTTATAGTTCGGCAGCCACCAGTCACGCGCTTGGCCGCCATGAGATAACAGGCGGACAGATGTTCGGCGATCAGGGACATGCATCGATTCGTGAGGGCCTGAATTTGATTCCGGATGCGGTGATCAGTACCAAATTTGAACAGCCGTGGTCGCGGTCACGCTTGTTGGGAGTGCTCGGTTCACATCCGCGTGCCATCGGCATCGGTCTGGATGAAGACACCGCGATCGTATTCCGCGGTCGCAAGATTTGGGCGATGGGTGCTGGCAAGGCGCACTTCATGACCATGGCGAACGAGCGTTTGCCCATGCGCGCCAAGTCTCTTGCCGAACCCGAATCGCGACGCCCCAATCCTTATGAATCGCTGGTCGACCTGACTGCATGGCGTCGTGATGCCATTGATCGCACGTTGGAGCCGTTTCCCCCGGAGCAACCGCAAAAGCCCAATGTGGAAAACGGCACATTGCTGATTGTCGGTGGTGGAGGGATGCCGGACGGAATGCTGGACCAGTTTATTGAACTGGCCGGTGGCGACGAAGCGCGGCTGGTCTATATACCCTGCACGGAACGAGAGTCCGTCAATCCGCGCGAAGCACGCATCGTCGAATTATGGAAATCGCGGGGCGTCGCAGCGGCTGACGTCGTGCATACCAAGGATCGTACGCAGGCCAACGAAGACGAAGCGTTCCTTGAGCCCCTCAAGAACGCCACCGGGATCTTTTTCGGTGGCGGTCGTCAATGGAACTTTTCCGATTCGTACTATGGCACGGAAGCACACCGGCTAATGAAGGACGTGCTGGTTCGCGGCGGTGTGATCGCCGGTTCATCCGCCGGCGCCTCGATTCAGGCACGGTATCTGGCACGAGCCAATCCGGTGGGCAACTTCGATATCATGGCGCCCGGTTACGAACGTGGCGGGCTGGGCTTTATCAGTGGTGTGGCCATCGATCAGCACTTTACCCAGCGCAATCGCCAGCCGGATATGACCAGCCTCGTCAATCGATATCCGCAGTTGCTGGGTATCGGCATCGACGAACGCACGGCGCTGGTGGTGCAGGGGTCGATTGGCCAGGTTGTCGGGGAAAACAAGGTGTTCTTCTATGACCGCAACCAGGTCGCCGCGCACGACGATCCTGATTATCTGGCCCTGGAAGCCGGGCAGCAATTTGACCTGGCTGCACGAACGGTGATCGAGGAAGCCGAGCCAGAGAAATAAGGCCTGGATGCCATGCCTTACGCAGCATGGCCACGACAAGCGTGGCCATGGCGCCCTTTCTGTTTTGAAGTTCGGGCACGGTTAGACAACCAACCGTGGCATCCCGGAACTCGCATTTACAGTCCTGATGACCGGAGCAATTCCAGCAGCGTTTCAATCTCACGCAGGTTCACTTGCGTTTGCCTGATCACCACCAGGTCGTTGATGGTAACAATTCGCGCGACGCCACCGTTCTCCGTCCACGAATGGGGCTCGACCGTTTGCTGGATCAGGTCGACCAATTGGTCGTGCGGCGACACAGTCACCTCAACAACGGGCGGCGTCACCGGTGGTTGCGGCTCTTCCTCGGCCTGAACCTGCTCGGCACTCTGCGGTTCGACCAGTTCATCCTGTGCAGGCTCCGCGCCAAAGGGATCGTCCTCTACTTCAGCATCGTCATCGGCAAAGGGATCGGACATTTCGGGATCATTGACATCGGCAAAGGGGTCGTCCTCGGAAAAGGGATCATCTTCGTCTTCCTGGACGGAAAACACTCCGCCTGCGGTCCCTGCGCCTCCGCCGCCACCGAATCCACCTGCCACGGTGCCCCGTCCACCTCGTTGTCGCTCCACGCGTGGCTGGATCTTCGCCAGCAAGTCCGAGCAGTCAAACACCATCAGGTTCAATTGATCCAGCGCCGCATCTTCCGAAAGAATCACGACCACGCCGTCGCGAATCGACCAGGTGCACTGGAAAGGCCGAAACATAAAGGCCAGAACCGTCGCCGCCCGCATGTTCTCCTGCGACATGGTAATCAGCGATTCCGCATCCAGATTGTTGTCCCCGGCGGACTCGTCCAGCACAAAGGTGACGCCGGTTTGATCCCGCAATTCCTTCATCACATCTTCAAAGCGATGCTCGAAGAAATCGACAGTGATGTTTGTCTTCAGCGTCTGGAAAGTGGTGCGGTTGTTTTCACCTTCAGTGAATTGCTCGTTCTGGGCAGTCGCCACACTGCACGTGAGTAAAAACAACCAGGCCAAAATCAATCTTGTTTTGCCCAACATCTTATTGCCTCCCCGTTCCAAAGAGAAAGTAACTTGCCTTGCCGGCTCCAGATTAACGGATTTGCCCTGGAGTCGCAAAAAAAACCGAAAAAGTGACGGCTCGACCAGTTTCCTGGCCGGTCAAGACCGATCCGGAACTACCATGAAAGGAGAACAGGGAAAAATGCGGCTGTAGTGCTGCGAAGGCCGTTGTGACGGGCAGGATGCCGCAGATGTTTCCTTCAAAGAGACTGTTCAATATGTGGTTCTACATCGGTTTGCTAATTGTCGTGTTGCTGTGCACGCTGACCCTGATGTGGAGTGCTCCACGGGATTCTCGTTCGACCCGTCTGTGATCCGGTAACCCGATTGCGGTTATCGTAGCGGACCATTTTGTCGTGAGGATCAACCGTGTTTGGCAACTGGCTCAATTGGCAGGGAAATCGCGCAACCGAGAAAGATATTCGAGACTGGCTCGACCGCTCAGGGTACTACGGCAACTCTGCCCGTTTTGACTACGTCGAGTTGCACGCTATTCAGCGTCCGGGTTGGTTGCAGATTTTTCGCTTTGCCTGCCAGGCCAAATCCGCTGATAACCAGTGGCAATATCTGTTTGGCATCGTGCGAGATGATGAGCGGTATCGCCGCAACGAAATCGAGGTCTTTGCCACCGAGCAGCAGCGACGGGTGTTGCTGGACCAGTGGTCCGAGGGCCTGATCGTGCGTCGCAGCCGCTATCGCTCTTCCTGACGGGGGCAGCTGCCATTCGTCAGGGCCCCACTCGCAGGTTATGATGACGTCCTTCGCAGCAGAATCTGATATACCATTCGAGAGTCAACATGGCTGATTACTACGCCGACGACCAAAACTGTATCGACCGCCTGGTCAACGAATGGAAAGCGTTCGGCAAGATCATAGTCGACTACGATTTCGACAACACTGTTTTCGATTTCCATAACAAAGGCCTGTTGTTTGAAATCGTGCCCGATCTGTTGCGACAGGCCAATGCACTGGGGGCGTTTTGTTACTGCTTTACCTGTGACAGCGAAAATCGTCATCCGCAGATTCTGGAATATCTCAAGAAGCACAACATTCCCTGCGATGGCATCAACGTCGACCAGCGAGTCGTGACCTACGGCGGCATCAAGCCGTACTACAACATCTTGCTGGACGATCGAGCCGGACTCGGCTCGGCCTGTCATATCCTTAGCGCAGCAATCGAAGAAATGCGCATCCACCGCCATCAGGAAAACATGGCCACCAGCCAGGACGTTGAACACTAACGTCGTGCAATCGGCGGGAACGGCACGTATTCACAGGGCCGCTCTATCAAAAAAACGCAGAGGCCGCCAAGGCCGCGAAGGTCCAGTCGTTGGGTAGCACACCAAATTTGTGGAGATCACTCCGCGGTCCTTGCTCCCTCCGCGTGCTTCGCGTTGTCGACATCGGACGGTGAGTCTGAAGAGACGGTTTTGTTGCCGCCACTGTTTGCCATCCACAATACGAGCCCGAAACCGCGCGAAGATTGACCTGTTGGGTTAGAATCCCAGCATGTCTTTGCGCCAAACCACGCTCGCTGTCGTATGTGTTTTGTGGGCAGCCAGCTTGCCGGCAGTGATCGATGCCCAATTAAGCGGGTCTGTTCGCCCCAACATCCTTTTCATCGCTGTTGATGACCTGCGAACGGAATTGGGGTGTTATGGATTGCCGCATGTCCAGAGTCCCTGTCTCGATCAACTGGCGGCCGAGTCGGTCCTGTTCACCAACCATTTTGTTCAGGCCCCGACCTGTGGCGCTTCGCGCTATGCGTTGCTTACCGGGCAATCGCCGGCTCGCAGCAACGCACATAGCAACCAATCGCTGTATCAGGGCCCGACGCGACTGAGTCCAACGCAGCTGGCCGCAGCGCAGACTTTTCCGGAGCTGTTTCGTCGCAACGGTTATCGCACGATTTGCATTGGCAAGATCTCGCACACACCCGATGGTCGCGTGTTTGCCTACGATGGCAGTGGCGATGGCCGGCCTGAACTGCCTCACGCGTGGGACGAACTGGCGACGCCGTTCGGACCGTGGCACCGCGGCTGGGGCAGTTTCTTTGCCTACGCCGGTGGCCGGCACCGTGAGGACGGACTCGGCAACCGGGACTTGATGGAATTTGTGGCAACGTCTGACGATGAGTTGCCCGACGGTATGATGGCCGCGGCGGCGATAGAAAAACTGGATGAGCTGGCACAAGACAACACCCAATCCGGGCAGCCGTTTTTGTTGGGTGTCGGATTCTTCAAACCGCATTTGCCTTTTGTGGCGACACGCGGCGATTGGGAGGCGTACGCCGAAGTCGACATTCCACCGCCCGATCACCCGGATCAATACGACTCCAAGTACTGGCATCGCAGCGGCGAGTTTTACAAATACGACATGTCGCTGAACAAGACCCGGCCGTTGTCTGCAGATGACGCGGTGCAGGCCAAAAGAGCCTACCTGGCGTGTGTGCGTTACGTGGATCGGCAGGTGGGACGTGTGCTCGACGCATTGAAAAGGAATGGATTGCACGACAACACCATCGTGGTGGTGTGGGGCGACCACGGTTGGCACCTTGGGGAATCGGCCATCTGGGGCAAACACACGCCGTTTGATCGGGCGCTCAACAGCAGCTTGATCATCCGTGCGCCGGGTGTCTCCCGGGCCGGCCATCGGTGTAACGCATTGGTGGAATCAACTGACATCTATCCCACTTTGGTCGACCTGTGCCAACTGGAAACGCGAGAGACGTTCCGTCCACTCGACGGTGCAAGTTTGCGTGATCACCTCGCCGTTCAGGTTCACGCGCCGGGGGGTGCAGCATTGAGTTATTGGCAGGATGGGGTCACGGTTCGCACGCCGACTCATCGCTTGATCGCGCGAACCCGGCGGTTTCATCCCGATCCGGGGCAACGTCAGCACCCGCTGACCGACATCGAACTCTACGAATTGTCAGATGGCCCCGATCCAGTTGATAATGTGGCGCCCAGCCAATCTGAGGTTGTCTTAGATCTACTCGAGTTCATTCCCGATTCAATGGATTAACAAAGATGACATCTCCCAATTTGCATTTTGCAATTTGCATTTTGCAATTTGCATTTCTTTTTTGCCTGGCGGACAGCACGTGTGCCCAGGAACCTGCAGCATCCGACGACCTGCCCTTTCCCGGGTTCCCACGTCTGGAAACCAAAGCCAGCGGCCAGTGGTGGGAAGTGGAAGATCGCAATCTGGTTGTACCGCGTGACCAGGTCGTGGCGTTTGCCCTGTACACGCACGACAACGGAACGCTGAAGCTGTCGGCCCAGTTGTATCCGCTGAAACCGGACGAAACAAAAACCGTGCGGCTGGAGTTTCAGGAAAATGGTGAGTGGATGGAAGTAGCGAAACAGGAAGCGATCTTTCCGGGCTGGAGCGCGCACTTTCGTTTTGACAACTGGGACAACTCACGCGATGTCGCGTACCGCGTTCGCCACGGCGAGTCTGCCATGTTCGAGGGCCTGATCCGCCGCGACCCGATCGACAAGGAAGTGATTGTCGTGGGAAGCCTGTCTTGCAACTCAAAACGCACACCGGGTCCGCGACCACAAATAATCGACAACCTGAAAAAGATCGATCCCGACTTGTTGTTCTTTGCCGGTGACCAGTCCTATCACCATCGCGAACACACGTTCGGCTGGATCGAATGGGGTGTGCAGTTTCGTGAAGTGCTCAAGGATCGTCCGGTTGTGGCGATCCCCGATGATCACGATGTCGGTCAGTCAAATATCTGGGGAGAGAACGGCAAAAAAGCCACCCATCCAAACGGACCGAGTGGTGGATACTTCTATCACCCTGATTACGTGAACATGGTCCAGCGTTGCCAGACCTGGCACTTGCCCGATCCCTTCGATGCCACACCGATCGATCGCGGCATTTCGGTTTACTACACGCGATTACGTGTGGGCGGTATCGACTTTGGCATTATCGAGGATCGCAAATTCAAAAGCGGGCCTGAGGGCAAGATCCCGCCAATGGGTCCCCGCCCCGATCACATCGTGGATGAGTCCTACGATCGCTCGGCCATCGATCTGCCGGAACTGGAACTGCTGGGCGAACGACAGCTAAAATTTCTCAACCAGT
>JBPCVB010000741.1:0-2916 GCA_051010855.1 Pirellulaceae bacterium
TCCACTGGTGCGTTTCAGTGACAGTTGGTGTTTGCCACCCAGCACGGCGGTCGCAAAGGGAATCGTGATTGATTGTTCAATGTCGTGACCACGGGCGGGAGCTTGCCGCGTCTGTGTGCGGGTTCCTCCCGGTTGGAAGCCGCCACCGGGAAAACCCCCACCGGGAAAGCCACCACCGCGCGGATCGGCGCCAGTAAACCCACCGCCCATTGTGGCGCCGCCAAAGATCTGCCGAAGAATATCCTCAAAGCCACCGGGCGGCATGCTGCCGCCAAACATCTGTTCCATATCCACATCGTCGGGCACTTGCCCGTGATATCCACCCGCCCGCTCGAATTCGGGTCCCAGCCGATCATAGAGATTGCGTTTCTTTTCGTCGCTGAGCACTTCATAGGCGTGTTGCACCTTTTGAAACTGCTCCTTGGCCGCTTCCTTGTCGTCGGCAAGGTCGGGGTGATATTTGCGAGCCAGTTTGCGATAGGCTTTCTGGATTTCGTCGGCCGAGGCATCACGCGATACACCAAGCGTTTTGTAATAGTCTTCAGGCATAAACGAGTGAATGTAGTTTGGGTGAGGTCAGCCAGATTCGGCCAGCTTCCTGTGAGCCGGGGCAAATGCCGCCCAAAACCCGGACTCCGCCAGAAAGGAAAGAATTTTAGGCGCTGGCACACGGATGATTCAAGTAACAATCGACCAGTTACTTTTTGGCCGACCAATCACGTCGCTTTCGCGAACTCGGGATGCCCATCTTTTTGCGGTACTTGGTCACTGTTCGGCGGGCGACCGGAAAACCCTCAGCCTTTAACCGATTTACCAATTCGTCATCGCTGAGCGGTTTTGACTTGTCTTCGGCGTCAATGATCTCCTGCAGCTTGATGCGAATCTTGTCCCAGGCCACGTCCTGTCCGTCATCGGTTTGGGTGCCGCCAACAAAAAAGCGGCGTAGCGGGAAGATGCCGCGTGGCGTATCGATCCATTTGTCATCGACGGCGCGACTGACCGTGGTGACATGAACACCAACCTTGTCAGCAATCTGTTGCATTTTCAGCGGCTGAATGTGCCGAGGGCCCTTGTCAAAGAAATCTTTCTGATGGTCAATAATCGCCTGGGCAACACGTGACAGTGTATTGCGTCTTTGTTCGATCGACTCGATGAGCCACTGTGCCGCCAGCACCTTGCTCTTGATAAAGTCCTTTTCCTCACGCGTCGCCTGTCCGCTGGCCAGTCGCTGGCGATAGTACTTGCTGATGAACAGCCGCCGGCCGGGCCCCTCGTCCATTTTGACGACGTAGTTACCGTGCTCGTCCAGATCGGCTTGCAAGTCCGGCGTAACGACCTGCACAAACTGGTCCGCGAATCGCGCCGCAGGCTTGGGATTCAGCTTGCGTAACTGCTCCCACGCCTGCTGGATCTGTTCAATCGAGTACCCCGTTGCTTTTTGAATCTGCGGGAGCCGGTTGTCACGCAGGTCCTCAAGATGTCCCGCGATCAACGTTCTCATTTCGTCCAGCCAGGGCCGGTCGTCGGTCAGTTGCATCAGGAGACATTCCTTGAGATCCCGTGCCCCGATGCCGGGTGGGTCCAGTCGCTGAATGATCGACAATGCCTGTTCAGCCAGGACCAGTTGTGACTCGTCAGCGCCGGGCGGTAACAGGTCGCGCAAAGCGACTTTCAGGTAACCGCCATCTTCGGGGGCCAGCGAAGAAATGATCCGCTCGCACATGCGTTCCAGGTCTTCGCCGATATCCATCTCGCCGATCTGATGCAGCAGATAGTCCTGCAGCGACTCGCCCCGATCCGCGATGTTGGCAATCAGGTCGTGCTGGCGATTGATGTCATCCTGTACGCGGTTGGAACTTGTTCGCGGTCGCTCGTCAAAGTGTTCCGGGAATTCATTGTTGAGATTCAACAGACGCTCAAAGTCGTCTTCATTCTTGCCAGACTCGTCGACGACCAGTTCCTTCTGCTCGACATCCGGGCCTTCCTTTTCCTGACTGGTCGATTCGTCGGGAAGGTTGGGGTCCTGTTCCTTTAATTCCAGCACCGGATTTTCGCTGAGTTCCTGTTCAATCCGCTCCTGTAATTCGGTTAACGGCATTTGCAGAATCTCCATCGACTGGATCATCCTGGGAGCCAGTGTCTGGGTCTGCTTCTGTTGCAGATGTTGACCGAATGTCAGTTTCATATTTACCTGGGAACAATCCGTTTGGGTGCCGAGACTACTTCAGCAAGGGTGCGACGGAATTCCGTGTCGCAAGGTTCCATTCCCCCGACCGGAGGCGGTTCCGTTTGCCGTGTCTCGTCACTACATTATAGGCTGATTACTGCAGTGACGAAGTAACCATCAGCTTTGCATCGAAAAGACATTGAAAATGTAACATTTTCCGTGACCGTTTGCTGGCAACCCTGTAAAAAAATTGTGGTCCTGTTGTACCGTTCGTTTTGTTCACAATGGTTGTCTGCCCGTCATTGCGTCCGCCAGAATTTCCTTGTTGGTGTATTCCAGTACGCTGCCAGCTGTCACACCACGCGCCAGCCGTGTCAGCTTGACATCCTGATCCTGCAAGCGATTGGAGATATGCAAGGCCGTACCATCACCCTCCACCGTGGGATTGGTAGCCATGATGATCTCCTGGAAGTTTCCTTCACGCACGCGATCGACAAGCGCATCAATCGTCAGCTGGTTGGGCCCGATGTTATCCAGCGGTGCGATTCTGCCCAACAGCACATGATACAGGCCCCGATATGTGGCTGATTGTTCGAGCGCCATCAGGTCGCGTGGTTGCTCGACAACACACAACGTAGCTTCGTCACGTCTGGGATCCTGGCAAATCGCACATTTTTCTTCTTCCGCCAGGTTAAAGCAGAAGCTGCAATACCGCACGTTTTTTCGCACATCCCGAATGGCGTCAGCCA
>JBPCVB010000742.1:0-3502 GCA_051010855.1 Pirellulaceae bacterium
GAATCTCAAGACGACCTGATGGTGATGTTGCAGGTGGATCCCAAACTGGATGATCTGCGTGACGATCCGCGGTTTAAGGATTTGCTGAAGCGAATGAGCTTCCCGCAAAAGTGATAATCGGTCAGCCAGACGAAAGCTGCAGGGCACATACGTTCCGGCCTCGATTCATCAATGAATTCCGCTGAATTTGTCAGCCAGTGCAATTAAGCAAATCGGATTTACACGGTACAATCCCTGATCGTTTCATCTGGACCGAATCGAAAAAGGACGATTTCCGTGAGTCGACTGGGCGCGCTGTATAAAAGCACACTGGGCAAGAAATTTATCGTGGCCCTCACCGGGATCGTGATGATCGGTTTTCTAATCGGCCACGTGGCTGGCAATTTGAAGGTTTTTTTGCCGCCGGTCGACGGTGGGCCGGGCGTTGGCCTGCAACCCGACATCGACTACTACGCACATTTCTTGCGCAAGATTGGCGATCCTTTTTTGCCGCACATGGCGTTTTTGTGGTTCGCTCGCCTGGTGCTGCTGGGCTCCTTGATTCTGCATGTGATATGTGTGATGCAGTTGTCCACGGCCAATTCGGCTGCTCGTCAGGTAGATTATGCCAGTCGCAAGTTTGCCCGCGCCACGCCACCAGCTCGCTGGATGATGTACACAGGCTGTTTTCTGCTGTTCTTTATCGCTGTGCATTTGCTGCACCTTACCGTGGGAGTCTTTGGCAGCGGATTCGAACACGGCAAGGTCTATCAAAATCTGCACGGATCATTTTCGAATATCCTGTGGGTGTCCTTTTATGTTGTCAGTATTGCGATCGTGGCGTTGCATTTGTATCACGGCGTGTGGAGCTTGTTTCAGACTTTGGGTTTGGACAATCCGGATCGTAATCGGGGACTGCGAAGATTGGCGGCCGTGTTGTCGGTAGTTCTGTTTGCCGGATTCATCGCTGTGCCAACTGCTTTCTTGACCGGGATCGCAAAAACGCCTGACGAAGTCGTTTCCGGGGAAGTCGCGGGTCGTGACGTCGGCGACGGTTCTGACGAACAGGTACACAAAAATAATAACGAGGAACAAGAATGAAGCTGGAATCAGGAATTCCGGACGCTCCGCTGGAAGATATGTGGAGTACCCATCGCGAACACTTGCGGCTGGTTGGTCCACGGAACCGATCGCGCTACCGCATCATTGTAGTGGGCACCGGTCTGGCCGGGGCGTCAGCTGCTGCGTCGATGGCAGCCATGGGGTACAAGGTCGACAACTTTTGTTTTCAGGACAGTCCCCGTCGGGCTCACAGTATCGCGGCCCAGGGGGGCATCAATGGAGCCAAGAACTATCGTAATGATGGCGACTCCATTTATCGGTTGTTTTACGACACTCAAAAGGGTGGCGACTTTCGCGCTCGCGAGGCCAACGTTTGGCGACTGGCGGAAGTCAGTGCCAACATCATTGACCAGGCCGTGGCTCAGGGGGTTCCCTTCGCCAGGGAATACGGCGGCATGCTGGCCAACCGCTCCTTTGGTGGCGTATTGGTAGAGCGAACATTTTATTGTCGTGGCGAAACCGGCCAGCAATTATTGTTGGGCGCCTGTTCGTCACTGGCCCAGCAAATTCGCGTCGGCAACGTCGCCATGCACACCCGCAGCGAGTTGCTTGACATCGTGGTAATCGACGGACGAGCACGCGGAATCATCACCCGTGATCTGGTCACCGGCGAAATCAAGTCGCACTCGGCGCATGCCGTCGTGCTGGCCACGGGTGGCTATTCAAACGTTTACTTCCTGTCGACCAATGCCAAGGCATGCAACGTCACGGCCACCTGGCGTGCTTACAAAAAGGGTGCCGGCTTTGCCAATCCCTGCTTCAACCAAATTCACCCGACAGCCATTCCGGCTTCCGGCGAATTCCAGTCGAAGTTGACGTTGATGAGCGAATCGTTGCGAAACGATGGTCGCATCTGGGTCCCCAGGAAAGAAGGTGAAACCCGCAACCCCGGCGATATTCCCGAAGACGATCGATACTACTTTCTGGAAGAACGGTATCCACGGTTCGGCAATCTGGTACCCCGCGACGTGGCTTCCCGCAACGCCAAGGATGTTTGCGACATGGGTCTGGGTGTGGGCGTTACGGGGCTGGGTGTGTATCTGGATTTTCGTGATGCCATCAAGGAACACGGGCACGATGCCATCGCCTCACGCTACGAAAATCTTTTCGAGATGTATCAACGCATCACCGGCGAATCGCCGTGGGACCGACCGATGCGAATCTACCCTGCCCCGCACTACACCATGGGCGGTCTGTGGGTCGACTACAACCTGATGACAACCGTTCCCGGTCTGTTTGCGATCGGCGAAGCCAACTTCTCGGACCATGGAGCCAACCGGTTGGGCGCCAGTGCCATGATGCAGTGCCTGGCCGACGGCTATTTCATTATTCCGGTCACGATCGGCGACTATCTCAGTCGACACGGCACCGATGATGTATCCGATCACGCCGCCATGCATGACGGTGTTCAAACAGCACAACAGCGAGTCGACCAGTTACTGGCCATCAACGGTACGAAGGCCGTCGAGGACATTCATCGTCGTTTGGGCAAGCTGATGTGGGACGCCTGCGGCATCGTGCGATCCAAAACCGGTTTGCAGCGAGCCCTGCAGGAACTGCCGAAACTGCGTGACGAGTTCTGGAACGACCTGAGGGTCAACGGCAACGGCCAGCATTTGAATCAAACTCTGGAACACGCCGGACGGCTGGCTGATTTTCTGGAGTTTGCCGAGGTGATGTGTCACGATGCGCTGGCCCGCGACGAATCCTGCGGGTGTCATTTGCGTGAGGAACACCAAACGCCTGAGGGCGAAGCGATGCGTGACGATGAGCACTTTGCAAACGTTGCTGTTTGGGAGCACCAGGGCGACAACCTGGCTCCAACGTTACACCACGAAGATCTGCAGTTCAAACAACTGCAACCGACTCAACGGAATTACAAAACCTAACCCAACACGTGGATCCAGGTCCAGCTTTCATGCCACGGGTGAAAGCCGCAAGCCCGGCCCACGATCAACAATATGAAATACAAACTGAAGGTCTGGCGACAAGCCGACACTAAATCCAAAGGCAAATTCGAAAATTACACCGTCGACAACATAACCGGTGAAACATCGTTTCTGGAGATGCTGGACGCCTTGAATATCCAGCTGACGCAGGACGGGCAGGATCCCATTGCGTTTGATTCCGATTGTCGCGAAGGTGTCTGTGGTATGTGCTCGATGGTGATTGATGGCGAAGCCCATGGGTCGCGACCGGCCACCACGACCTGCCAGTTATACATGCGACACTTTGCCGACGGCGCGGAAATTACCATCGAACCATGGCGGGCAACCGCATTTCCGGTGATCCGTGATCTCGTGGTGGATCGTACTGCCTTCGACCGGATTATGCAGGCCGGTGGTTACATTACGGTTCACTCCGGACCCAAACCGGAGCCGAACTCGATTCCCATCGAACC
>JBPCVB010000743.1:0-5711 GCA_051010855.1 Pirellulaceae bacterium
TGTGCTGACGACGTTGCCATCGATCAACAGTTGCATGGTTTCGTCGCCTTCGGACCCGGCCGCATTAACTACGATCTGTGATCCACCGCCAGAACCGCTCGCGGCGAACTGAAAATAGCCGTCGGTATTCAACCATTCGGATTCATGAAAACCGGGCACAAATCCCTGACCGGGTACCCAGGTGCCCGTCGAGAAAACCGAAGTGTCTTCCGTTTCGTAGACCACACCATCAAGCACGACATTGTCGACCCGCAGATTGCTGTCAATGTCCGGGGGAATCCGCTGGGCATTGCTCAGCTCGACACGGATCTGGTCGATCGTTACTGTTTGACCGGAGTTATAAACGTGGGCTTCAAAAATCCTGGGGCCTGGATCACCACCGATGTTGTTCCACGTCTGCACTACAACTCCATCGATCAACAAGTGCATGGTCTCGGTGTTCTCCGAACCTGCGGCATTGATCACGATGGTTGAACCACCACCTGTGCCGGTATCGGCATACTGGAAATAACCGTCAGTATGCAGCCATTCCGTTTGATGAAATCCTGGCACAAATCCCTGTCCAGGAATCCAGGTGCCGGTGGAAAATACTGAAGGGTCTTCGGTTTCAAAGCGGACCCCGTCAATAATCACAGCATCGACGCGCAGATTACTGTCAATGTCCGGTGGGATTTTCTGGGCATTGATCAGCTGGACCCGGACCTGGTCGATGGTGACCGTTTCGGCGGTGTTGTAGACATAGGATTCAAATATCCTTGGTCCGGGATCTCCGCCGATATTGTCAAATGTCTCAACGACTACCTCGTCGATGAGCAACTGCATTTGCTCTGTGTTTTCGCTGCCGGCCGCCAGAATCTGGACGGTACTCAGCATCATTCTGGGTTCCAGCAATTCGCTGGCCATATGCAAAGGGCGAGACAACTCCGGCTGCTGCCGGCGACGGCGGGGTCGGCAAGGCATTGCGATCTTCCATTGATGCGGGTCTGGTCGGTTGGGTCAAATCATGCATCCGCGCATGTGCAGGAGGGAAGTTTCAGTTTAGCTGTCCGGCGGGCTACGTCAAACTTTTTGACCGCCACAATGCTCCACAAATTCGCTGTTCAAAAGGCGTCATGCCGTACATAATAAAAACAGGATTGTCATCCAAAAGACCAACGGGTAGGCGAATGAGCGGCGATTTCGGGCAGCAACAATTTCAACGCCAACAATTCCGTCACAAGCCCTCGGATCTGGCGAAATCCGGAGTCGATCACGAATCGATCAAGGCCAAACTTAAGATACCCTCGCTGGGGCTGCTGATTACCGGCATTATTTCCGTTGTTCTCGTGTTGGCCGGAACCGTAGGCGGACTGATCTATGGCTCCTCACAAACGGAGCGCATTCAGCGTGAGCTGGTAACCCGTATGTTTGGCGCCGAGGAGGAGGAAGCGAGTTCCACGCGCGTCCGGCGCCAAACGACCAAAAAGGAAAAAGAACGAAAGGAATTGCGACAATCTCGTGCCAATACCGTACTGACGTTGTCCCTCGGGGGAGTCATTATTAGCGCACTGATGTTGTGTTCGTTTTATGTTTTTGCCGTTGCTGGAGGCATCCTGATGGGGCAGCTTCGCAACTATCAAGTCTGCAAGATCGCCTGCATTATGGCACTGATCCCCGTGATTTCTCCGTTGCTTGTCGCGGGCATCCCGTTCGGAATCATTGGATTGGCCAAGCTGCGCAACCCGGAAGTAAAAAAAGCGTTCACCTGATTCCCCATGGAGGCGCGCGAATGTGCACGTTTTGCCAATGTGGTAATCGGCACCACTCGGTCACGGCGATCGCATAACATTTGCCTCGATCCAGCTATTTGCGCACCTATGCGCTGACAAGTTTCTCAGGATAGTCTCGATAATTTTCTGAAACCTGTGGGAAAACGATCCGCAGGCTTCACCCGGGCTTCTCTGGAATATCGCGGCTTTGCCCTGCAAACTGCTCGCAATCGTCTTCTGTTGTACATAGACTGATAACGTTGGGCATTTTCGTTGCAGGCAGGCGGCTGACAGAGTCTTTTCCCCGATGTGAAGCAAGGCCTTCTTGTTGCCCAGGTCCCGGCAAAAGGAATGCGTGCACGGACGGTTTCTCGCGGTTAAACCAATAGATGATGTCGAACCGGATGCATGGCTGAATCCGGTTGCACTGATCGGTCACCTTAGGGAGAAACGACATGAGTTCCAGGTCTTCGAAGCCATCCCGTCGACGTTTTTTACATCGGTCTATGGCGGCAGCGGCGAGCGCCGGCATGGTTACGCAAATTCCGGGAATGTCTGGCAGCGGATGGGCCACGGCCAGTCCCGCCCTCGCTGGCCGACCACAGCGGATCAGGATTCCCGAAGGATTTGGCTGGGGAGGTCAACCGATCCAGATTCTCTGGAGGCCGGGTGTTTCCGTCACTTACAGTCTGCGGCTGCCGAAAATCGAGGTTCCTAAAGTCGCGTTTCATGTTTCTGCTTTGGGGAACGACAACAATACCGGTCGCCGTCATAGCCCCTTGCTTACCATGGGCCGGGCGAGATCGCTGTTGCAAGGAACCGGTGGCGGCACAATTGTGCTGGACGGATCGACCGTCAAAGGATGGGGCAACATTTCGCTCACCGTCCCGGTGCGCATCCTCGGTAACGGTTCGACCGTCATCCGGCCAACCTCGTTTGGAGTGGAACGAGTCTTGTGGTTTGGGAACAATTATCACATGTCAGACCTGACCATCGAGGGTGGCGAAGTTCTTGCCGTGGGGACAGGGATCGTGGGGATTACCGAAGACTGCGTATTTCGCAATAGTCCCCGCAGCGGCATTGAGCACAACGGCAGTTATTCCCAGTACTACGTTCTGCGCTGTGAATCCCACAACCACAAGAGCGACGGATTCTCATACATGAGCTATCCCCTCGACACACCGGTGTGGGGATTTGAAGCTTACAGCTCTGCACATGACAACGGCGATCCCCTGGGTGGCTCCAGTGACCAGGGATCGACGACCCATGCCGGTGTACGGGTCATCAGACTCGGTTGCGATTACCGCAACAACAATATTAATGTCTGCGACGTTGGCACAACCAACAACCTGATGGTCGAGTGCATTGGCGAAGTCTCGAAAAACAACACTGTGAACCTGTGCGTCGGCGGCGCCGTGGGTAATTCGACCGAGACCTGGGTATACGGCGGCAGTTTTCGTGGCGGAGCCTATTATGACATCCAGGTGTTTGAAGGCTCGGCCCTGTATACGACTCTCGACCTGGCCGGTTATTCGATCGCTCCGGATTCCCCAATTTTTCCGTTGTAGTCCGTTGCCCAATAGTCTGCCCCAATCGCTCAAGCCGTTAGCCACCGGTTTGCCTGGTACCGCCCGTTTCATCTAGAATCGACCTCGACGGGCCGTACCACCTCTCTCCCACGCAACAGCCGCTGATGAATTGGGCGATTCTCTGCAAAAACCTGCACAAGACCTATCCGGGCAAGCCGCCTGTTGAAGCCGTTCGCGGCGTCGATCTGGCCGTGCGCCAAGCTGAGTGTTTTGGTGTACTCGGCCCCAACGGAGCCGGCAAAACGACAACGATTGAAATTCTTGAGGGCCTGTTGCCCGCGACCAGCGGCACCGTCGAGATTCTGGGCAAGCAATGGGGCCAGCACGATCTGGAGATCAAGCAACGGATCGGCGTGTCGCTACAGGAAACCCAACTCAGCGACCGGCTCACGGTCAGGGAGACGTTGCAGCTGTTTCGCAGTTTTTACGAGCGGGGGCTGACTGTCAACAAATGCATGGAGCAAGTGGCTTTGACAGAAAAGTCCAAAAGCTGGGTCAAGAATCTTTCCGGGGGACAAAAGCAGCGGCTGGCCGTGGCCACTGCGTTGATCGGCGATCCCGATTTGTTGTTTCTCGACGAACCGACAACCGGACTGGACCCAGCCAGCCGTCGCGACCTGTGGGATATCATCCGGTCGTATCGCCAGCGCGACAAAACCGTCATGATCACCACGCACTATATGGAAGAGGCGGAACGACTGTGTGATCGCGTTGCCATTTTTGATCATGGCAAGGTAATCGCACTGGGGACCCCCAATGAATTGATTGCCTCGCTTGGCGCGGAGCATGTCATCGAGTTTTCCACGGAAAACGGAGACGGAGACAGCCAGGCAACGCTGGAACTGGAATGGATGGAGCGCCTGCCGACCGTCGACCATGTTGATGCGCTGGACGGTCAAATCCGGTTGACGGTGGCACAGCCTCATGTGGTGTTGCCGGAACTGATGCTGAATCTTGCTCAACGCGATCTTCGTATGGCCAGCCTGACCACTCGTCACGCCAGCCTGGAAGATGTATTTGTAAATCTCACAGGTCGGCAACTGTCAGAAAGCTGAACGACCTCCCAGGTACGAACTCCGAGTTGATTGTGTCAAGGAAAGAGCAAGACAATCTGTCACCGCTGTGGAACCTGGCGATGGCCCGCCTGCGCGAGTTCTATCGTCAGCCCGAAGCGGTCTTTTGGGTCTATTTCTTTCCTATCCTGATGGTGGTGGCATTGGGAATTGCCTTCCGCAACAAACCGATCGAGGAAATCAATGTCGATGCAATCAAGTCACCGGCCGCCGAGGCTGCCGCCACAGCGTTATCGGCTGACGAGCGTATCACGCTGAAACTGCTGGATCAGGCGGCCTGCGCCCAACGATTGCGCACTGGTAAATCCGACTTGTATTTCCTGCTGGACGGCGAGTCCGCAGAGTACTTTTTTGATCCAACTCGCCCGGGCAGCATTGTGGCCCGGGATACGGTCGACAACTTGTTGCAGCAAGCTGCCGGGCGGGCGGATCCGCTGGCCACTTCCGATCATGAGCTTGACGAACCCGGCGGTCGCTACATCGATTTTCTGGTGCCGGGTCTGATTGGCATGGGCTTGATGGGTGGCGGCCTGTGGGGAGTCGGCTTTGCAATTGTCGACATGCGGATTCGCAAATTGTTGAAGCGGTTCCTGGCGACGCCGATGAAGAAAACTCACTTTCTGATGGGAGTCATGGCGAGTCGCCTGGTGTTCATGATTCCCGAAATGATCGTGCTGATTGTTTTTGCGCGTTTCGCTTTCGGTGTGCAGATCTACGGCAACTGGTTGGCAATTATTGTTGTGGTCTTGCTGGGTGCCGTTCAGTTTTCCGGCATCGGATTGCTTGTGGCATCACGCTCAAAGACGCTGGAATCGGTGTCGGGACTCATGAATCTTGTGATGCTGCCGATGTGGATGATGTCGGGAATCTTCTTTTCCTACGAACGCTTTCCGGAATTTTTGTGGCCGGTGATCAAGCTGTTGCCGTTGACCCCGCTGATCGATTCGCTGCGCGGCCTCATGAGCGAAGGTGTGTCGCTGGCATCCTTGTGGCCAGAGATGATCTGCATGACCGTGTGGGCAATTCTCAGCTTTGCCCTCGCCCTGTACTGGTTTCGCTGGCACGACTAGTAACCAGCGGCACAGGGACGTCGTCGCCGCAGCAGGACAAGGATCACGGCCAGCCCGGTCAGGCAAGCTCCGGACGGCTCAGGAATCGTACTTAGCGGTACGCCAATCGTGCCCCGAATGACCACGGTTTCCTGAGTCAGCAAGGTCAGGTCCCACTGCAGTGCAGCCGCGAAATCGCCCGGACCAAAAACCGCGCCGGTGTCAGGCAAAGACACAAGCGATCCGTTCCGC
>JBPCVB010000744.1:0-7220 GCA_051010855.1 Pirellulaceae bacterium
GCGCGTGGCCGCATCGTCGTCCGACTGGTTGCGCGCCGCCAGATAATCACGATCGGCCTTGCTGAGTCGGTTGATTTGCACCGTGATCGTGCGGCCGTCTGTGGTTCTTAGATCCACATTGTCACCGTCGACCTTGATCAAAGTCGCTTCAGTGCGGTGCTGGCCGGACGAGTCCACCCAGGTTCGCGTTTCTTCCTCTGCGAATCCGGTGGTCGCAAGCGTGGCCAGCAGGGCCAGGGCGAGCAAGGCGTTGGTTGGCAAGAAAAGATGCCGATTCATAGCTGATCCCTTATGAGGATTCCGGTAGGGAAGGAAATGCAAGGCGCGGTTCCGGTTTCAGGAGACACAGGTCCCGAACAGTTCACTGAGTCGCTGCATCTCAACCCGACTTCCAACGATTAATGGAGTGCGCTGGTGGATGTTTTCGGGCTGGACGTCCAGAATCCGCTGCCGGCCGTCTGATGCCGCGCCACCGGCCTGTTCAGCGATCATGGCGATCGGATTGGCTTCATAAAGCAGCCGCAACTTGCCTTGGGGATGTTCGCGGGTCGGCGGATACATGAACACGCCACCGCGTAGCAGAGTGCGATGAAAATCGGCGACCATCGAGCCGATGTAACGCGAAGCGTAAGGGTGGTTTAGTTGCCCGGTGCGTAACTGTTCCAGGAAGCTGATGTACTCCTCCGGGAAATTGTCCCGCAGGGCCTCATTGACCGAGTAATACTTGCCCTGATCGGGCATCTTGATGTTTTCATGACTTAGAATAAAGGCACCCACGGCCGGGTCCAGCGTAAACCCGTGCACGCCATTGCCTACCGTGTAGACCATCACCGTGGATGAACCGTAGACCACATACCCGGCAGCCATCTGACGGCGACCGGGCTGCAATACCCAGCGAGACGGATCGTCAAAGTCGGCGCCCTCGGGTCGGCGGAAAATAGAGAAGGTAGTGCCTACCGAAACATTGACGTCAATATTCGACGAGCCATCCAGCGGATCGAAGACGACTGCGTATTTGGCGACCGGCGATTTGTGAGGCATGATCGCCGGATGTTCGTTTTCCTCCGAAGCAAGAATGCCGACACTTTCCCGAAAACTCAAGGCCCGCAACAGGACTTCGTTGGAATAGACATCCAGTTTCTGCTGCACTTCGCCGTGCACGTTGGCGGAGTTTTCGGCGCCCAGAATGTCAGTCAGGCCGGCACGTCGCACCTGGGCCTGAATCTGTTTGGCTGCCAATGTGATGCCCGACAACAAAAAGGAAAACTCGCCCGTGGCACCGGGAAATCGGCGTTGTTCCTGCAAGATGTGCTGGGCAATGGTAATCGGAGGAGTTTCACCCACCACGCTGTCCATCGATATACCGTTTCGAATGATGCAAGAGTGAAAGAATGGCGATAGTTTATCTCAAATACCCCGAATCGACAATAAATTAGCATCGCCAAAGTTAACCAGATACACCGATTGGAGTCCCTTGCTGGCCCCAGGGAAATTGGCGTCAACCACACCCTGCGCTATCCAGTCAACCATCCGTGGCGAGTCGGGCAAAACGGACTTAAGCAACCATAACTCGTCGCAGCCCGTGAACACCGCCATCTCGGCGGCCAGACTGTCGCTGGTGGTATCCCATGTTCGTGGTAGTTGTGATTGGGTCGCGGCAAGGTGGACGCAATCGAGGATGGCCAGGTCATGTTGCCGGCTTTGATCCAGCGAATCGATTATTGGCACTTCGGGCAACAGGTGTTGCAACAGTCGACTGGTGGTCGACATGAGCTGCAGACTGGCCACGTGGCAAAATTCATCAGTTAACCCCAACGGAGCTTGTAGTTGCCTGACACAATCAACCAAACGTCCGCCACCGGCGACCAGCAACGTGGAATTTCCCGCGTCACTGAATTGATCAAGCCACTGCCGAAATCGATCAGGAAAATCCGGGTTTGCAAACAGCGAGCCGCCCACCTTGATCACACGAGCGACCGCTGGGGCGGAATTCCTGTCATCCATGGTCATCTACTGGATGTGGGACTCAAGGTGGTAATGTACCGGTTCCTGGTTGTACCAGCCGCAAGCCGGGCAATTGCATAAGCGGGTGCACATGCAGAAACCGTTTCGCCAAGTTCGTCGCCAAGCCGAATGAGGCTGAGAGTGGGAACGGCAGGTTGCAGTCGACCAACCAGTGTCTGGGCCAGGAATTCACCTTGCCCCGATACGATCATCACCGGATTCTCATCCTGCAGCCGTTGCAATTGAACCAGCGCTGCCGATTTCAGCATGTTCAGTTGCGTGGTCTGAATCTGTTCAGCCATTTCGAACGCATCGTCGCATGAAAAAGTCGTTTCGTCCTTGCCCACCAGTCGTGCGAGCCGTTTAATGCAGCCGCCGACGCTCGTTGTACCGCCATCGGCTGCCCAGCAAGCTTCGGCTTTGGGCGGCAAATGCCCCAGTACGATGTTGACATCCAGCGTCGTGGCGAACAACTCGTTCATCACAGGGCATTTCTCGCCGTGATGCAGGAGCTGCCGCACGATACCGTTTAGTGGACTGCGGACCACACCTGTATAGACCAGTTCCCGCTGCACAAGGCGGTCAAAGTCGTTGCGACCACTGGCCAGTACCCGACCATTGCCAAAGGGAATCAGATCAGTCGTAGTGGAACCGATGTCGATGAGCAAACCGGATGTTGCGGGGGCAATCTGCGTGGCGACAAACGCCGCCAGACCATGCCAGTTGGATGCGGCGGCCAGATCGGGCTGTTTAATGGCGACTTCGCAATTCACGAATCGACCATCCAGCAAATAAACGGCGATGGACTCGCCACATGCCTGGCGGGCGGCTTTGACAATGGTCTCAACGCCCTGCCGTTTGTGATCAAAACAATCCGTCAATTCGCCCGTCATGGTAATGACGATCTGGTCGGTGGCCGGCGCGTCTTTTGCGATCTCTGCCAACACCTCCGGCAATTGTGCTGGTTGTTGCCACAGCGCGAATGGCCGATGACTGGTGTAACCCTCTGACGACGCGGCCTTGATGTTCGCGCCCCCGATGTCTATTCCAAGTATGTGCATATCACAGCCCGGTCAACGACCGACAATATCGGCCAGTGCCAACTCCATGGAAGGAAAACGAAATTCAAATCCGGCGTTCAATGCCGCATTGGGCACCACTCTCTGCGACATAAACAAAAACTCGGCGAACTCACCCACCGCCAGTTTCAGAGTAAATTTGGGAACAGGCAAGATCGCGGGTCGTCCCAGGACCTTGCCCAGCGTGTTGGCGAATTCGGAGTTGCGGACCGGATTCGGCGTCGTGCCGTTGACGGGGCCGGCCACGTTCTGGTGGCTCAGCAGGAACACAATCAACTCGATCAGGTCATGCAAATGAATCCACGAGACCCATTGCTTTCCGGATCCAATACGTCCCCCCATGCCCATCTTGAAGGGCGTCAGCATCTTTTCCAGCGCGCCACCGCCCTGCCCCAGCACGATCCCGATACGCAAAAACATTACACGTACGCCAGCATCGACAAACGGGCGGGCAGCGTTTTCCCACTCCATGCAAATGTTGGCAAGGAAGTCGTCACCGGGTGCCGAGGCTTCATCCAGAATGTCATCGCCCTGATCACCGTAATAGCCGATGGCCGAGGCCGAGATCATTGTCCTGGGCAAGTGGCCGGATTTCACAAATGATTGCACCAGATTGGTCGTGCCGTTGATCCGCGAATTCCGGATCCCTTTTTTCTTGTTACCCGTCCAGCGGCCTTCAGCAATCGACTCGCCCATCAGGTTCACAACGGAGTCGATCTCATCTAATTGGTCAGACGCGAAGGTGTGCTGCGTAAGATCGCACTCAATAACACGCGAAGGTTCGATACCGAGTCGTTGCGTCGCGGTGCCGGCATTGCGGGATACTACGTACGCGTTTTCCAGCCTCGGAAGCAAGTGCCTGCCAATCCAGCCAGTGCCGCCGGTCACCAGAGTAGCCATGTTGGTTCTATCCCGTGTTGGCGTTTTCCTGCAGGCGGCGTTTTTTTCGTTTGGCTGCCTTTACCTTGATGGGCAGATACCACAACCACACACCGGTTAGCCATAGACCCAGCAACAGAATCCCGGCAGGCAGAAAGATCCCCAGTTTGGCGTAGTCGCCAAAAAACGACCCGTCATGGAGACTTTCGATCAGGTCCGAACGTCGATATGCGGAGGCCAGTACCTCGCCGGACGCCGAGTCGATTTGTACTTCCCAGCGGTTTTTTGAACGCAATTTGATCAGGCCTCGACCGGGTCGCACATCCAGCCGATCCACATCGCTCCACGTTTCGATCTGTGCTTCCTCGATGGATCGTGCAGTGTCGAGGATCTGGTCCCAGGAAACGATCAGGTCCGAATGACCAGCCGATTGGGTGGGAGGCTGCACCCAGGCCCACTGTTTCTTGACCTGCAGCAGCAGCCCGGAAATGACCACCAGCAACAATGGAATGCATATCAGCAGTGCACCCCAGCGATGCAACTTGCGAGACCAGAAATTGAATGATCGTGTCATGACAACAATGTTGACGAATGTAAGGCAAGTCACGACGGCCACGGTCATGCGGGCGTCAGATGAGGACATTCTAGCGATCTTCGGTCGCCGGCAACGGGGTACCCGCAAAGACCGTGAATCGGGGAAAAGCGTGGTGTGCCGAATTGAGCGAGCAACTTTTGGTAATTAAGATGGTTCTATAGACGAGAGGCGAACAAAGGTGGACGTCGTCTGGCCTCGCTGGCCTGCCATTCTCTCCACATTCATCACCGAACACGCTGCAGATATCCAAAGGATTCGTTCATGTTGCACCGCAAATGCCTGTTTGTTGTCGTTGCGTTTTCAGCCGTGCTTTATCTCGTTGGTGACCTGGAAGCCCAGCGTCAGCGACGCGGAGGAGCCAGTGCTGACAGTTCCAGTACTATCCCCGATGACTGGATGGAGCACTTTACCTGGCGGTCGATTGGGCCCGCCAACATGAGTGGTCGTATCTCGTCACTTGCCGTCTATGAGGCTGACCCCTGCATTTGGTACGCGGCCTCAGCATCCGGAGGTTTGTTGAAGACGGTTAACAATGGTGTGGACTTTGAACACCTGTTCGACGACCAGGCCACGGTTTCCATCGGTGATGTCCAGGTTTGCCAATCCGATCCCGACATTGTGTGGGTGGGAACTGGCGAATCAAACCCGCGAAACAGTGTCTCGTGGGGCAACGGCGTTTACAAATCGACTGATGGCGGCGAAACCTGGGAACACATGGGTCTGGACAAGACCTTTCAAATCGGCCGCATCGCCATTCATCCTGAAGATCCTGACACCGTGTTTGTCGGAGCACTGGGTCGTTTGTGGGGCCCCAACGACGAACGGGGACTTTTCAAAACGACCGACGGTGGCGAAACCTGGGAAAAGATCTTGTTCGTTGACGAGAACACCGGTGTCATGGACGTGAAGATGCATCCGGAAGATCCAGACACACTGCTGGTTGCAACCTACGAGCGCATGCGCGACGGATTCGACGGCAATGACCCGGTCAAGAAATATGGTGAAGGATCGGGACTCTATCGTTCAACCGATGGCGGCGACACATTTAGCGAAGTCACCGAAGGATTGCCCACGTGCAAAAAAGGCCGAATTGGTCTGGACTGGTATCGTGGCGATCCAAACATCGTGTATGCAATTATTGAATCTGAAAAAATCGCTTCCGTTCCGGAGAACGCCGGCTACGCAGGACTGTCGGGAGAAAACGCCGATGTGGGTGCCCGCATCACCCAGATTCGCAACGATAGCCCGGCTGAAAAAGGTGGTTTGGAGGAAGGCGACATCATCATCCAGGTCAATGACCAGATGGTTTTCACGAATGCCGAGATGCTCGCCGAATTGCGACGCAACGTTGCCGGCGACGAAGTCAAATTGCTGGTCTCACGTGACCGTGAGCAGGTCGAGGTTGACATTGAACTGACGACTCGCCCCAAACCCCGACAGCGGCGTGGCAATGGCAATCGCCGGCAGCGCAGCAGCGAATTCACCGGAACGCTGGGTGGTCAGGCTGCCAACCTGCAAGGCCAGCAAGGCGGCGAAGATGAACATGAATACGGCGGCGTTTATATGTCTGAAGACGCCGGCAAGTCGTGGAAGCGGATCAATACATTGAACCCGCGTCCCATGTACTACAGCCAGATCCGCGTCGATCCGTCAGATAACAAGAATCTGTACGTCCTTGGTACCTCGCTCTATCGATCTGACGATGGCGGCGAAACACTGGAAGGCGATGGCGGCCGGGGCATTCACCCGGACCATCATGCCATGTGGATTGATCCCAAAGACGGACGGCACATGATCCTTGGCAACGATGGCGGGATCTATGTCACCTGGGATCGCATGGATAACTGGGATCACCATAACCACATCGCGATTGGCCAGTTCTATCACGTCGGAATCGATCACAACCGCGATTACATGGTCTATGGCGGTTTGCAGGACAACGGCAGTTGGGGTGGCCCGGCCCAAACCCGCAGCGGCGGTCCGGTCAACACGGACTGGTACAACGTCGGCGGCGGTGACGGCTTTATTACCCTGGTTGATCCCAACGATGCAGACCAGATCTATTTTGAAAGTCAAAACGGGGCGATGGGCAGGAACAATCTGCGCACGGGTGAACGGGGCTTTATCCGACCACAGCCACCTCGCGGCACACGTTACCGATTTAACTGGAAGACACCGTTTATTCTTTCGCCGCACAATCCAGAGATTCACTATAGCGCTGGCAATCACGTGTTCCGCTCTTATTCCAAGGGCGACAACGTGGAAGCAATCTCGCCGGAAATCACAAATAGCGACAAGGGCGCCGGTAGCGCCATTTCCGAGTCGCCGATGAAAGCCGGCGTCATCTATGTCGGCACCACTGATGGTGCCGTGTGGATGACCAGGGACGGCGGACAGAATTGGGAAGAGATCTTCGTGCAGATTGTGGAATCGTCTGACGAGGAAGAAGAAGAGGAAGCGACTGGCGAATCCAGCGAATCGGAAGAATCGCCTTCGGATGAATCGAGTGAATCGGAATCCGAAGAGGAATCCGGCGAAGAATCGAGCGAAGAATCGAGCGAATCGAGTGAGGAATCTTCGGCCGAAGAGTCATCCGCTTCAGCTTCCGCTGCCAGTGGCATGGCCAAAAAGCTGATTGGCGAATGGTCTGGTGAAATGACCTT
>JBPCVB010000745.1:0-3888 GCA_051010855.1 Pirellulaceae bacterium
GTGCAGGGCTGTGATGACCGTAAAGGCCGCGATGAACGCCAGTATGTGAGTGACTGACTCGCCCATGTTGAGCAGCTCAAACACCGGATTCAGCAAATAATGAAAGGCCGGTTCACCGATCCACCCCAGCGCCAATGAGGCCATCGTGATGCCAAGTTGGCAGGTCGACAGCGACTGGTCCATGCGATCGGCCAGCCACATGGAAGTTTTGGCAAATGGCCGCTTGGTCTTGATCATCTGGTCGATCTGGCCCTTGCGGACCTTGACCAGCGCAAATTCGGCCGCCACAAAGAAGCCGTTGAGCAATACCAGAAAGATGGCGATCCCGAGAAACGTCAGATTAGTCGCCAGCGAAGGAGTTGCCGCCGTGTCGGAGGCGGCAAGGATCAATGACATTTGTGGTTGTTGCGGCGAATGGTTGTTATATAAAGATGATCGATGTGTCGATCACAGGATTCTAACGCAAAACCGCCGTTCATGCGAGGCAATCTTGCGACCCAATACCTCCCCGGCCCGGATTTGCGCAGGCGGCAAATTGCCTGCTCATCCGTAATCGTCGTCAATTGATCTCGCCCCAGGCAGGACACAGCTATGGCCATCGCGTCCACTTCGCGGTTCCAGATTCAGGCAGCACAAAACGAGTTTGAACATATTCCCTGCCAGGTGTTCCAGCAGGCCAGTGACGCCGCGATTGCCGTCGCGCGCTACATCGCAGACCTGGCACGTGACAAGGCGGCTTCCGGCCAAACATGCGTGCTGGGACTGGCAACCGGCAGCACACCCGTGGGTGTCTACAACGAGCTGGTTCGTATGCATCGCGAGGATGGCCTGTCGCTGGCCAACGTCGTGACGTTCAATCTCGACGAATACTACCCCATGCAACCGGAGGAATTACAAAGTTATGTGCGATTCATGAACGAACATCTGTTCGATCATGTCGACATTCCCAAAGAGAACATTCACATTCCCGATGGCACGATCGGCGAACAGACGGTTCGCGACTACTGCGAACAATACGAACAACAGATCGTGGACTCCGGTGGTATCGATTTACAGATTCTGGGGATTGGGCGTACCGGTCACATTGGCTTCAACGAACCGGGCTCCAGCAAAAGCAGCCACACGCGTTTGATCACACTGGACAAAGTGACCCGTCAGGATGCCGCCAGTGATTTTTTTGGCGAGGAACACGTACCGCGACGGGCTATCACCATGGGAGTGGGAACTATTCTGTCGGCCCGCGAGATCTTCATCATCGCTTTCGGCGAACACAAGTCGGCTATTGTTGCCGAGGCCATCGAAGGACAGATCAGCACTTCGGTTTCGGCCAGTTTTCTGCAGGAACACCCCCGCGCCCGTTTCATCGTCGATGTCGCAGCCGCCGAATCCCTTGTGCGTTGCCAATGTCCCTGGTTAATCGACAAGGTGGAATGGACGCCCCAGTCGATTCGCAAAGCGGTTATCTGGCTGGCTCAAAAACTTGGCAAGCCAATCCTGAAACTGACCGACGAGGACTACAACGAAGAAGGGCTGCAGGAATTGCTGGCCGGTCACGGACCCGCCTACGACATCAACATCGACGTGTTTCGTCACCTGCAATCCACGATTACAGGCTGGCCGGGTGGAAAGCCCGAAAAATTCAAACAGCCCGGTGATCGCGACCAGCCCCACGATCACATTTTTCCCAAACGCGTCCTGGTTTTTTCCCCGCACCCCGACGACGACGTTATCTCGATGGGCGGAACACTGATTCGTCTGGTCGATCAGGGACATGAAGTACACGTGGCCTATCAGACATCAGGGAACATCGCCGTCTTTGACGATGATGCAATCCGATTCTGCGAATTCACGGCTGATTTCAACAACCAGTTCAATGTCGATCCGAATCGGACCAGTGAACTGGAGCAGCACGTCGAACAGTTTTTGAAGAACAAGGACCCGGGGCAGGTCGACAGCGAAATGGTGCAAATGATCAAGGGATTGATTCGCCGCGGAGAAGCCCGGGCCGCCACACGCGGTTGCGGTGTACCAGCCGAACATCTGCATTTTCTCGACATGCCGTTTTACGAAACGGGCACGGTCAAGAAAAAGCCGCTTACCGACCGCGATGTGGAAATCATTGTCGAGCTGTTGAATAAACTAAATCCGCATCAGATCTACGTGGCTGGCGATTTGTGCGACCCGCATGGCACACATCGCACCTGTCTGAGTGCCGTTTTGCAAGCCTGTAATGCAGTGCGCGATGAACCGTGGTTCACCGATTGCGTCGTCTGGCTGTACCGTGGCGCGTGGCAGGAATGGGCACCGCACGAGATCGAAATGGCAGTACCACTAAGCCCCAAGGAAGTTTTGCTGAAACGAGCGGCCATTTTCAAACACGAATCACAAAAGGATCGCGCACTGTTTCCCGGCAACGACGTCCGTGAATTCTGGCAGCGCGCCGAAGATCGCAATCATGCCACAGCGCGTTTGTATGATGGGCTGGGATTGGCCGAATACGAAGCGATTGAGGGCTTTGTCCGCTGGCACGGTCAGGCCGTTTTTTGATCGATTCAGTTATCGATCGTTGCCTTGCTCGACGATGATCTCGACGATTTCCCGATGCCGCGCTTCGCACTTCGGGTCGTTGGGCATTAACTCCATCAAATGCTCGCAGGTCACCAAAGCCAGTGCAGCATTTTCCCGGTCGACTGCCTCGTCGATCAGCAACGGATACCATTTTTGCGGTGGATCGCCTTTCTTGATCATGGTGTCACAGATATGTCGCGCCAGATCCCAGCGCCCCGCCATGCAACTTGCCTTAAACATGGGCAGTGCGCGATGTGGCTCAAAGTCCAGCGCGGCGTACTGCTCCAGGTAATTCACGGCCTCGCCGACCTTGTCCACATTGGCACTGGCATCGGACTCGCACTGTTTGACGCGCGACAGGAAAGCGCCGTACAGCGCCTGGTTCTTGATTTCGGGAAACAAGCCGTCGCTGTCAGCAGCCAGCTGAAAAGCCTCTGCGCTCTTCTCGTAGTTGCCCAGGGCAAACCAGCTCCACGCTTCAAAACACTTGAATAGACCGTCCGGATGACGCTCATACGCTTTTTGGCAGTTGCAAATGATCAGCTGATGCTTCTTGCGGGGCCGGGCAATCGCCATCAATGGATTGAGAAATGACTGGGCGAATTCGCCATAGGCCGTAAAGATCCGCACCTTTTGAAATTCCGGAATTGGTATCGCTTCGTAGCTCCGCTGCTGAAACATCGGCAGGCCCTGACGGATGATCGGTATCCAGTCGAGCAAACCTGATTCATCGTACACGCGAAATTGCTTGTTAACGGCACTGGAAACCCGATTGATCGCGCGAGCATTGGTCGTGTTGGCCCGCGGGAACCGCTCACGAATGTCCTTGACCGTATCGATCGCAGATTGTGAATCGTTGGCCAGCGCGTGCGAGACGGTTTGCGCGAAGTAGTATCGCGGATCGTCGACGAACAGCGTCTTGCCGTATTCGACCTGTTGCTGAATTTCGTCGTATCGACCCAACAGGGTGAGCGTCACGACCAGTTGCATGCGGGCTTGTGGATGAAAGGGAGCCAGCTCCAGCGCGGAATTGAACTTGTCGACTGCCTGATCCAGCGAATCCGCAATCAAACCTTCGGCAAACAACCGGTCCTCGGTGGAAAGGTTTCCTTCGATGGCCTGCTGGATCAACGACCGGGCATCAACCTGCTGGCTGTCGTCAGTCAGGAACGCGTAGCCACGCCACAGCAACAATTGCGAGCGATACTGGCCAGCCTCGGGGTGAGATTCCAGTTGTTCGATCTCGTCCGTCAGCTGTTCGGTTTTGGAAAGTCCGTTGTAGGCCGCCAAACGCTGAATGAGCAGGTCAAGCGGTAATTC
>JBPCVB010000746.1:0-3328 GCA_051010855.1 Pirellulaceae bacterium
AATGGGATCGCAAAAAATTCTCCGGTACCCAGCTATGCGGCAAGACTCTGGGCATTATCGGTTTGGGACGAATCGGCCAGGAAGTCGCCTCGCGGGCCGCCGCCTTTGGTATGTACGTACTCGGGCATGATCCGTTTCTATCGGACGCGCAAATCGAAAACCTGCGTGTTCATCCGGTGTCCAAAATCGATGAATTGCTGCAGCAAATTGATTACCTCACCGTGCACACGCCACTGACACCGGAAACCAAAGACCTGATCAGCACCGCTCAAATTGCTACCATGAAGCCGGGCACCCGATTGATTAATTGCGCCCGCGGTGGCATCTACAACGAAGCGGCACTGGTCGAAGGACTCAATTCAGGACAACTTGCCGGCGTCGCGCTGGACGTTTACGAGACCGAGCCCTGCACCGATAGCCCGCTGTTTGGAATGGACGGGGTATTGGTGACACCCCACCTGGGTGCCAGCACCGCTGAAGCCCAGATCCAGGTGGCCACCGAGGCGGTCGAGTTACTGATTGGCTACTTGCAGCGCGGCGAAATCAAAAGTGCTGTGAACACCACGGCAATTGATCCGGTCACCCTGAATGCCCTCCGCGGTTATCTCGACGCGGCCTATCGACTGGGCATCATGCTTGCCGAGTGGCACCAGGGAGGGATCGAAAAAGTCGAACTGCGGTACTTTGGAGAACTGGCTCGGCACGATCGCCGGATTTTGACATCGGCTTTTTGTGCCGGATTGCTCGAACGGGCCTCCCGCAACGTCAACATCATCAACTCACAGGCGGTCGCCAAGGACCGCGGCGTCGAACTGGTTACGACCGCCAACGAGAAACACGAATCGCTGGCCGGCATGATCACGGCCAAGATCAGTGGCGAAGGACTTTCGCGCAAGGCTTCGGTCACGGTGTTCGGCAAGGACATGCCGCGATTGATCGGCGTCGGCAATTTTCACACCGATGCCTATATCGACGGCAATCTCCTGGTAATCTCCCATCGCGATGTGCCCGGTGTCATTGGCTATATCGGCGAGATATTGGGCAAGGAGGACATCAACATTACCCAGCTGGCCATTGGTCGTGTCGACAAAGGGGGCGGAGGCGCCGCAATTGGAGTCCTGAATCTGGACCACCCGGCTTCCCAGTCAGCTCTCGACAAGGTCGAGGAATTCCCGGGCATCGACTCGGTCGATCAGGTTCAATTGCCGCCTCATGGCCAATTGCCCAATTGGCTGGCGTGAGAGGCGGAGCCAACAGGGCGAGTTAAGTGGTAGCTCGGGGCAGGGCCCTGACGTCGTCAGGATATTCAGGTCCCCCGTCACTGCCTGCACGTGGTTTGCTGTCAGCGCTTCCGCCTTCAACTTGCGCTCATTTCTTCACCTTTTTTCCCTTGTGGCGGGTTTTCTTTTTAGCTACTTAACGCCGTCCACCTGCAGAACCGATCTGCCAGCACGTGAATGGATTTCGCGAACCGGCAGGGCTGCAGTGGCGTAATTGCAACACGAAAAAACTAACAAAACACTCGATTGTCGATTTACGTGGTCGCAATCGAAGCCATTAACGCAATGGATTGCTGTTGATGAAGAAGCAACTTCGATTTTTGGCGGTACCAGGCGTTTGCCTGTTGCTGGCCGGTCTGTGTGGCTGCATGGCAACGTCTACGCCAGGACGTTCCAGCCAATCCTTGTTTGAGACCGTGCGATTTCAGGATCAAGCCGATCCGGAAAACATGCGTCCTGATCCAGTGGCGTTGACGCCATCAGCAACCCCTGATTCGTCGGCAGATCCGAATTTATCTGCAGCGACCGGGCAACCCGTGGTTAATCAGGCCCAGATCGTCAAGCAGGTCCTGATAACCGGCAACGATAAACTGCCCGAGCATCAAATCCTGCGGCATGTTCGTACTCGACCAGGCCGTTATTTTGATCCCGATCTGCTGCAGCAGGATGTTAATCAGCTGTGGAAGATGCGGGAGGTTCGCCGCGTCAATGGACCTTATATCGATCGTCAGGCAGACGGAATTGTTGTCACGATCGATGTTTCCGAACGACTGTACATGGATCGTGTGCGTTACATCGGCAATCGGGCCGTAACCGACCGCCAACTGGCCACCGAAACGGGTCTGTCCGACGGTCAGCCGCTCGACTTGCATGCGGTCAAGATGGCCAAGACACGGATCGAGGACCTGTACGAGGAAAAAGGGTATCCCAAAACAGAAGTATCCATCATCGAAGGCGATGAATTCAGCGACAGCGAAGTTGTTTTCCTGATCCACGAAGACCATCAGCAACGAGTCGGCTGGGTAACTTTTGAAGGCAACGAGATTGCCAGTGATGGCCGGCTGAGAAGTTTTATCAAGATGAAACCCGGAATCCTCTGGTATTTCGGTGGCACCGTAAAGCGACGCGAACTGGAACAAGACCTGTTGCGACTGGAATCCTACTATCGCAGCCTCGGATTCTTCAATGCCCGCGTCGGTCGCGAACTGGTAGAAAGCAATGACGGCCGGTGGTTGTCCGTACGCTACATCATTAACGAAGGTCCCCGGTATCGCGTGCGGAACGTTTCGTTTATTGGCAACGAACAATATTCGTCAACCGATCTGGATTCCGTCGTGAAGCTGAAACCAGCGACGGGCGAATCGCCTGAATTTAATGCTGCCCGTATGAATGAGGACGTCACGCGTCTGCAGGACCTTTATGGCAGCCAGGGATACGTATTTGCCAAGGTACAGGCCGAACCGCGTTTCCTGGAGGAACCCGGGTTGCTGGACCTCGTTTACAACATTTCCGAAGGCGAGCAGTACCGTGTCGGCAAGATCAATGTTGTCATCGACGGCGAATACGGTGTTACCCGGCGACAAGTTGTGCTGAATCGCATGGGTCTGCGGCCCGGTGACCTGCTCGATACGCGCAGGCTACGCGAAGCAGAAGCCCGCCTCGTCCGTTCGCAACTGTTTGCCGATGGCTCACCCAATTCACCTGGCAATCCTCCCCGCGTGGTCGTCAAGCCGCCGGAACTGGACGCCATCGAATCACAAAACCTGCGTCGTTGACCAGAAGCACGGCTATCCATCCCCAATCGGACACAACGCACCCTGATATATCGAATATGACGGAACTCAACGGCCTGCCAACTCGAATCGCCATGTTGTTCAGCTTCATTATGCTGGGCATCAGCGGCTGCGCGCCTAGTGCTCCGCCGACCGAACTGACACGCCATGCTTCCCCACTGCCAACAACCCGGCCTGTTTCGGATATCAGCCACGGACAAGTCGTGGTGGAACGCCTGGGCCTGCGGCCAGGAGACCTGATCAATACCCGCAAAC
>JBPCVB010000747.1:0-8775 GCA_051010855.1 Pirellulaceae bacterium
AACGTATTTCACCAGCAGCAATCTGGCGGGCACGGTCGCCACCAGTTACGGGTTTAACGTCACTGACACCGGAATTGGAACCAGTATCGTCAATGTTGGTGACAATGGTGACGCCTTTGACGTTGCAAACAACACCAATCTGACCATCATGCAGTTACTGCTGGCGACTAACGACCTGACCGATGTGCCAGACATCGAAAGTGGCCACGCAAATATTTATGACACCAACGGTGACGGGAACATCGACGCTTATGAAGCCTCGCTACGTACCATGGCCAACGAGATTTACTCGATGATTAACGAAAGCTGACAACCGGGCCATAAATCAGACACGCTGCGTGCGGCGGAAAGTCAAGCGGCGTGCGAGCGTGAATGATGCGCCGATATGTCATGGTCCAGATACAGCGTGAGCGCGCGATTTAGCGAAGACAGAAAAGCGACTTGCCTGTTGTTTCGCAGTGTCTTGAGGATGTACCACAGGGCAACAAACAGGCCGATAATCCAGATCGAACCGGCGACCCAGTTGAAGTGGATCACTTCCAGCCACCTGCTGGCGTCTTCGCCGGAAAAGGTTTTGAGGATGGTCATCCAGACGGTGATGGTACCGACGATGATGGCGACGATTCCAAACGGTGAACGATCGAAAACCTTGCGAGGATGTCTGTCAGTCGTAAGCCCTTCCTGATCAAGTTGCACAAGCCGGTGCCAGGCGTGCAATTGATCCCGGTCGTATCGCTCAAAGAATTGCCACAGCGTCACCATCTCCTGTGAGTCGTCATAAAGTGCGCTCTCCAGACGCTGATACATCGCTGGCTTTCCCTGATCGTCCAGGTAATGCTCCTCAAGAGGAGCCCGTATCTGCTCCACGTCATAATGGCCCTTGTTAGCCAAATTGCTCTTTAGCGCGGCGCGGGCATCGAGCAGGAACTCAAGAAATGTTCCCAATGTCGCAGCACGCTCCGTCGACGTGCTGCCTGCGGTGGTATCAGTCATCGCGTCAATCCCTGACGACATGTAAAGTTCAACCACCAGTCTGATCCAATGCCGATAAATCGCAAAGACCGATTTGCTGTTCCGAATGCCAGCAGAGACGCAGCCTGCCAACTATCTATTTTTCGGTCAGCAGTTTGACAACGTCCCCGTGCTCACGGCTTTTAGCGTAGTCCAATGCCGTCCGTCCTCTGCCATCAGTGGCACTTGTATCGGCGCCAAGTTCAATCAAATGCTCGACCACTTCCACCCGCCCGGTCCCGGCGGCAGCCATTACTGGAGTTTGGCCGGCATTGGAAGCGGCGTTGATATCGGCACCACTTTCCAGCAATAGCTCAAATACTTCGTCGGCTGGCTCTTTGCCAAAAATAGCATGACTCAGCATGGGAATTCCGTGCGGACCGGGGACCTGATGCGTTTCCGGGTAGGTCGCAAGAATGGCCTTCATCATGTCAGTGTGGCCCAGCATGGTCATCGCAAAGACGTTGATGCGTGCGCCGTGGTCCAGCAGGAGTTCGGCGATGGCGCGGTTGCCGACGTGCGAAGCGGCGCCCAGACCGGTTTCCCAGTCGCCCGCGACCCAGTCCCAGGAGGCGTTAACGTACATCGGGTCGGCGGCCAGCATTTCACGCACCGTTTCAATCCGCCCGTGCGATGCACCTACGAACTGCCTGACCTTTTCGGGATCGAGTTGGGGAGGCGGTTCCTCCTGAAGACGAACAGCGTGTCCTCTCGAACTGGCTGGTACCAGTGCTGCCGTTGACGCGAAGACAGCAGAGGAAGCAAAGAAATGGCGGCGATTCATGGCAATAACCTCTTAACCAGGTGAACGGCTTTCACAACAGGTTACCAGACCCGTGAAATTCGTGTGTTTATTAGGCTTTTTCGAGCAGTTTCTGTCGAATCATCGCCAGTAAAAATGGCGGTTACTGAAAGTTTCACGTCCCGCCTGACATTCCCTCAAAACAACTGTGATTTGTCAAAGGAAATCAGGACATGGTTACCAGCTTCATCATCATTTTGGCATCGCTGCAAACCGGCTGGGACGATGGTTTCTGGCCTCTGGACTTTGTCGAACACCATCAAACAGCTGAAGAATCCGGCAAGGAAGTCCAGTTTTATTCGATCGAATTGCTAAACGGGAATATCGCCGGTATCCGAACGGAAATGCTCAACAACAAATATCCCGAGAACATGAAACACGAGGTACGCGAACATTCTTCGTTCATGTACGGGTTCCTTGCATCGATGGTGTCGCCGCGTGATGCCGCGAGCGGCCTGCCAACAGGCAAACGTCAACACAAACCGTTGTCGATATCACGTTAGAAGCAGACGAACCAGTGGCGGCCGGGTATTAAGTACATTTTTCGGGAGAGCGAAGCTCCGTCTGAGCCACGAATTCAATACTGCGGCTCGGACAGAGCCTCGCCTTCCCCGTTCTCACGTCGCTCTAAAAATCTTCGTCGCCCTTTCCCTGCTTCATAAATTCATCGAATTCGGGATGAGTGCGAAGCAGTTTCATTTCGGGACTGTTGTTCAGGAAACCGAAAACGAATTGGAAGGCAGAGGGATTTTCGGTTGGCAACGGCTTAAGCAAATCCATAGCCTTGTCCAGCAATTCGGCAGTGCGATCAATGCGGCGCCCCGGTTCCAGCGATTCGTCTTCGCTTGCCGCCTGGGCAGCCATTGCATAAATACGCACGGCAAAGAATACCAGAGCCGGTTTGTCGTCCCTGTCTTGCCGCGCCAGTTCGAGCATTTGATCACCCAGCACCACGGCTTCCTTATAATCGCCGAATTCGACATTTAGTTTAGCCCGGCTAAAACGCAGCCGCGCCAGTTCTTCTGCACCGGCGACATCCAGCAAACGATCCCAGTCGTCATTTGCGCCCGCATTGTCGCCGGAACGCAGCCTCGACTCGCCTCGAAGTTCCAGGGCACTCCGCAAGATGAACTGCAATTGTACGTCGTTGGGTGTTTTGCCCATCAAGTCATCGGTTAGTGCGATGGAGCGGTCCAGGTTTGCAATGGCTTCGCGAAAATCATCTTGTAGAAAATCGATGTGGGCGCGAGCATGATAAACCTTGGCCAGCAACGTGAGGAACGGGACGCTTTCGGGATACAACGCAGAGAGCGGTTCCATTATCGCGGCGGCCTTGTCCAGTTCGGCATCGGATTCCTCGAGCCGGTTTTGGGACTTCAAGGTATTCATTAGTGTGAAATAGTCGCCGGCCAACGCGTAATGGTACCGGGGTACCGTGGTGCCTCCCAGCGGCGCCGATTCGCGAATGTCGATGGATTCGCGGATAGATTTCTCGGCGCTGGCATAATCACCCCGCATGAAATGCACCGTCGACATATTCCCGTATGTGACAGCCAGTTTATGGAAGTGATCGAGAACTTCGGGTGCATCAGCAACAAGGGTTTGCTGTATTTCCAGTGCGTCGTCGTAGGCTTCCTCGGCCCTGTCGAGAAACGCCGGGTCGCGGACCATCATCTTTCGAAACGCCAAGGCCAGATTGGAATACAGCGATGCCAAATGAGCCTGGCTTTCGACATCGTGCGAGCGCAACCTTGATGACTCGCGCGAATGCTCGATCGCCTGCTCAAGAGCTGCGATGGCCGGGTCCAGCTGGTTGGGCGGCGTGATCTTGATCAACAACACTCCCAGGTTCATTAGTTGCGTGGACAAAAGTCGCTGTGCCCGGGCATCATCGGGTACTTGTTCAACCAGCGGTTCCAGTTCTTCAATCACCTCTCGGTATTGTTGTTCGGCTTCCCGGTATTGCCCCTGATTTTCCATCGCGACCGCCATGTTGCCCTGCGTTGTGAACAGGCCTTCCAGGGCTTCCGCACGATGATCGCCGTCCAGCAAATTTCCGAACGTTGTCACGGCCGCGTTTTGGAATTCGACAGCCAGTATCAGTTCGCCTTTTAGTTCGTGTAGATTTCCGATGGCGTTCTGCAAATGAGCCTGTTCCAGCAACACCGTTTCATTAGACGGATCGTCTTCGAGGATTCTGCTTGTGATCGCCATGGCTGCTTCAAGTTTCTCAATGCCTTTATCAACGTTTCCCAGTTCTGAATTGATGGTTGCTGCCTGGTTGAGCGCGTGAGTCTTCTGCAACAACAATTGCAGATCGTCTCCTTCCTGCTGGGCCAACTGGTTGTAGAATTGTTCGGCCTCTTCCAGCATATCCTGCCGCAGCTGCTGCATGCCGAAAACCTTCAAGCGCTGGTCGTCGGTAAACCGAACCAGAAACGTATCCACCGATTGCAGAGCCACTTCCAGGTTGTTTTCGGCTCGCTGACGCTGCTCGTCGGCATTCTGACGGGCCACACGCTCAAGTTGATAAGCGTTATTGACCAGTACCAGTCCAATCAACAATCCCGCCAGCGCCACCACGATCGTGGCAACCGTGCCTGTGACAAGAGACCGGTGCCGCCGCATCCAGCGAAAGCTGCGGGTAGCAATCGATTCGCGATGAACGGACACCGGCTCGTCAGCCAGAAAATTTTCAATGTCGGCAGTCAGGTTAGCTACTTCGTCGTAGCGATCGCTTTTGTCGGTGCTCAAGGCGGCTAGACAGATAGATTCCAGAGACCTTGATATTTCTCCGTCGATGGTGCGTGGTCGGGTGATCTTGCCCGAGCGCACGTTTTCCAGAACTTGTTCAGCCGTATCACCGCCTACCGGCAATTGCCCGGTCAGGACCTGATGCAATATGGCCCCTAACCCGTACACATCACTTTGTTCGTCAATCGCGCCCACATCGCCACGCGCCTGCTCGGGTGACATGTAGGCCGGCGTGCCCTTGATCTGCCCGGCCTGTGTGCTGAACACGTCATCGCTGCCGATACTTCCTTCATCGGCTGGCTCCGCGTCCGTGTCGTTACCGGGACCCTTGGCCAAACCCCAGTCCAGCAGAATGGTCTCGCCAAATTCGCCCACGACAATGTTCTGCGGTTTCAGGTCCCGATGCACCACACCACGGGCGTGGGCATACTCCATCGTGTGACAAACCGAGACGAATGAGGACAGGAGTTTCTGTTTCTGCACATTGCGTTCCGGCCCGTCCTCCAGAGCGTGGCAACGTGCAATTTCATCAGCCAGTGTCTTGCCGCGCACGAGCTTCATCGTGTAGTACGGATGTTCCCCTTCCAGACTGCCGACGTCGTACACGGGGACGATGCCCGGATGTTCAAGTCGAGCTGCAATCTTCGCTTCGCGCTCAAACCGAAAACGCAGTTCCCGTGTGGTGGCCAATCGCGAATTGAGTTCCTTGACGGCGATCGTGCGACTGAGTCTCTCGTCCTCGGCACGCCAGACATTGCCAAACGCTCCTCTTCCATGAACATTCAGCAACCGGTACCGGTCCAGAGACTGTCCGCTGCGGAGCGCACTTGCCGTGTCACCGTGTCCCTGTTGGCGAACCAGCGTCTCGATCGCTTCGTTGTCCGTGATGACTGCCGGAAATCGTTGCTGATATTCGTGCGTTCCCGGCCGATCACCGAACTGGTGCCGCAACAAGTATTCCTGTTGGACCAGCCGCAACAGGACACCGCGTTCAGCCAGGGTCGGAAATCGCGCAACGTAATCTTCGACGAGAATTGGTTCGGAAACTGCGGCGGCACCCGCATCACTTCCTTGTTGAGCCCTCTTCCATGAGAACTCCATGTCGATATGTACTAACTCCTCCAGTGTCGGCTCATACCGTGTATCTGCCCGGTCGGGCAGATAATTCTCGATAGGCTGCGGTTCTCCCTGTAACCAATCCGATTCAAATTTTTCCCGCAGGGTTTCGTCGATACCCTGGTAGTTCGTGTCCGCCATGGTTCACTCGTTTGGCGCAAAAGCAATTAGGCTGGTTGGTCGATAATCAAATTATCGCGAGGCGACGGGCCGACCGCCAACAAAAGTTGACATACGGACCGCGGAGCCTGCGCACGGTAATTCCCGTTTCGATCAAAAGGCGGACACGAAATCCCTCAAAAAAATGGTGACTCCCCAGAATCTGTTTGTGGGTGCAAGACCGTTGATGGTTGAAAGACCCTCCCCGGAATCTCGCCGCGCGAGATTCCGACCCTCCCCAGGGAGGGTGAGTGCGGCACAATTCACCTCACCCTCCCTTCGGGAGGGTCGAGCGAAGCGAGGGGAGGGCTTCACCGGCCTCTTCCAAGCCGTACAAATCCACTCGACGAGGTTGGGCGTTGATACCAGGATGGTGCCATGCCAAAAGAGTGGGATGCGATCGTTGTCGGAGCCGGGCCTAATGGGTTGTCGGCCGCAATTGCGCTGGCGCAGTCGGGATATCGCGTTTTGGTCCTGGAAGCGATGAGTGAACCAGGCGGTGGCACTCACACTCGCGAACTGACACTTCCAGGATTTTGGCACGATCAGTGTTCCGCGGTTCACCCCACGGGAATTCTTTCGCCCTGGTTTAGGCAGTTGCCATTGGCAGATTTTGGGCTGGAGTGGCTGTCGCTTGATGCCTCGGTGGCGCACCCGCTGGATGATGAGCCCGCCGTGATGCTTTACCAAAGTATCAATCGCACGGCAGACCAACTCGGAAGGGACGGCAAGCGTTGGCGGCGATTGTTCGAACCGTTTCTCAAACACCCTCATGACTTGCTCGCGGATCTGATGGGGCCATTGCGGCTGAAACCCAAACGGCCATTTCGCATGGCACGGTTCGGGATGTTGGCTGGCTGGCCGGCCCGTCGATTTGCAAAGATGAAATTTCGGGAAGAGCGGGCACGGGTGTTGTTTGCCGGTTGCGCCGGGCATTCGATCTTGCCACTCGATCATTGGCTGACCTCGGCGATGGGGTTAATCTTTGCCGTGACAGGTCATGTTGAGAACTGGCCAGTGGCGCGGGGCGGTTCCGTCGCCATCGGTCGAGCGCTGTCCGGATATCTGGAAAGTCTCGGAGGTGAAATCGTTTGCGATACGAAAGTCGCTGAGCTGGCCGAACTACCTGATTCGCGAGCCGTCCTGTTCGACTTGTCGCCGACGTCCATTATTAACATTGCCAGTGACGCCCTGCCCTCCCGTTATTGTCGGCGGTTGGGCAAATTCAATTACGGACCGGGGACGTACAAGATTGATTGGGCTTTGGACGGTGAAATCCCCTGGCGTGACCCGCAAGTTGCCACGGCAACGACCGTGCATGTCGGTGGCGGGCTGGAAGAAATCGCGGCTTCTGAGCGTGATGCGTGGCAAGGTCGACACAGCGAGGCGCCATATTTGATCCTGTGTCAGCAAAGTCACGCTGACCCCCAGCGTGCCCCGGCCGGCAAACACACCGGATACGCTTACTGCCATGTTCCGCATGGTTCCGACTTTGACATGACGGATCGCATTGAATCCCAGATCGAGCGCTTTGCGCCCGGTTTCCGTGATTTGATTCTTGCCCGGCACTTGACGACACCGGCCGACTTCGAGTCCCTCAATCCCAACTACGTTGGCGGCGCGATTACGGGCGGAGCCGCAAACCTGTCCCAGCTATTTACCAGACCCGTTGCCCGGTTGAACCCATACACCACACCCAATCCGCGGCTCTATATCTGCTCCGCTTCCACCCCTCCCGGTGGCGGTGTTCACGGCATGTGCGGCTACTACGCGGCGCAAACCGTAATCAAGCGCCTAACCAGGGGAAAGATCTGACGACAGTTGGGGGCCGGCGCCTTTTCCTCTTCCAAGTCTGGCATCGGTCGAGAGCTCAGCCGAGCGGGAGAGGTCGTCCCGATTTATCGGGACGGGTGAGGGTTGTTTCACACCAGGTAACTTCCCTCCGCGCTTTATCGTTTGTACGAGCACCTCGTGCAACTACCACCTACTACTTATGGTCCGACCCGTTCGATTTCTTCCCCAGCGCTTGTTTGCGCATTAACACAATCGATCTTTCCCATGACCTACAGGCTGCAGCGTCGAACCTAATCAAATACAGAAGTCCATATATTCGGTTATACGTGCGTCTGCATAATACGGGATGACTGGAGTTCCTTCGGAAAATTGACAGCTAGCTCCCCATTATGCAGAATCAAACGCAACGCAGGCACCTCGTTATATTGGTCCCCGTACAATAATTGTTATTCGGCTAAGAAGGTCCAATCAAAACAATGGCTCAGCGCATACCCGGGATCGAATTGGAAAACGCCGACGCAAGATCGTCCGCTGTGCTGAATGCTCAATCAGCAAAGTGGGGCGCTCCGTTGCTCAATCACCTAGTGTATGCGCGGACACCTGCAATTTTTAAGGCCGTACGTAGCATGTGGAGCGGATTGGCCGAATCGGGTTTGCTCCCGGACACGCTGGTTGTACTGTTGAACCGTCGCGTCGCGATCCTCAACCAGTGCCCTTTCTGACAGGACATTAACGCTGCGGTCGGCAGCGAACTGAGCATAAGCGACGATAAGCTTCTCGCACTAAAAGACTACTCGGATAGTCCACTGTTTGATGACACGGAAATCGCGGCACTTGCTTACGCAGATGCGATGACACTCTCAGGCAAAGATGTGACCGACGAAATATTCTTGCACCTACGCGAACACTTCAACGACGATCAAATCGTTGAATTAACCCAGGTAATCGCTTGGGAAAATGCGTCGAGTAAATTTAATCGGGCACTCAGGATTCCATCGCAAAACCTTTGGGCAAGGAACGACGATTCGTAACCGCGAGAATTCACAGGGTTCCGCGGAAACGCCGAATAACAAAACGTTGAACCGGAGCGGCGAAGCATGCCGGTTTGTGAAATCAAAGTTTTCCGTCGCCGCCCGGTT
>JBPCVB010000748.1:0-4564 GCA_051010855.1 Pirellulaceae bacterium
CTCCAGCTCGACGCGTACCAGGCGGCCGGACAAGGGTGCGGAAACGATGTATCGTTCGCGAATCCGGGTCTTGCCATCTTCGTTCACAGTAACGACCAGTTCTCCGCGATCGATGGTAGCGATGTCGACTCCAACCGGCTTGGGCTGCATGGCGTACCAGATCGCTCCGCCTACAGCCGCGATGACAGCCAGATAAAAGACCCAACGCAGTATGACTCTCCACGAATTCATCGGTGGTTATTCCTTACTTTTCAGAACTGCGATCAGGTCGAGATGGTCAATATGTCGCCTGACGATCAAACCGGAGATAATCGTGGCAATCAAAACCACGATGCCCGCGTAGGCAAACGTGGAACTCTCAATAACAAGCGGTATGCGGTAGAAGTCGGTATCGAGCGTCAATGTCAGCAAACCCGCCAGTCCATATCCGATAACCATTCCCAACGGGATAGCGACGGCCGAAAGTACTCCCAGCTCGCCCAGCATGATTCCGGAAATCTCGCCCCGGGTGAATCCGATGACACGCAGAGTCGACAATTCGCGACTACGTTCGGCCAGGGAGATTCTCGCACTGTTGTAGACCACGCCGAACGCAATCACCGTGGCAAAAATGATGTTAAAAAAACGCATTTGCAACAGGTTCTCGGCAACGTTTTCCTCAAAGCTCTGCATCATGGCGCCCTTGATGCCAACGCCCGCAACACGGGGCGTGGCCTTGAGCGTTCTGAACAGTTCAGTCTGATCGGCCGAATCGACTTGCAAAAAGGCCCCGTTGGATGTGGAGCCTTCACCCATCAGCCGACGGACCTGGTCAATGTGCATGTAGGCATTGAGTCCGCCAAACTCATTGATCAGACCGGATACCGGCAAATCACGGATATCGCGATCACCTTCGAGAATCTCCACGGTTGCCAATTCACCCGGCTTGATCTGCAACTTGTCCGCCAGTTTCGAGGACAACATCAAACCCCGGTTGGGCAACACGGTCTCACGCTCTTCGTCATCCATCAGGCGATACAGCCCGGAATCCTCCAGGCCCATAACGCTGGTCCGCTCGTGCCGATGTCCGAAACGCATACGCACAGGCACACTGCGAAACGGCTGAACCTGCATCACACCAGGCAAATGTTCAAGTTCATGGACGGCGTGATGCGAAGTGGTTTCGAAATATGTCACATTGACGTCCTGCCGTTGCGACAATCGAAACTGGAAATCCATGATGTAGTTGATCGCATCCAGACCAAAACTGCCCACGATCAATACAGCGACCGCCATCGACATGCCGAGGATCGACAATAACGCCTTGACCGGACGTCGTTCCAGATTGCGCAAAATCATCCGCGCCGTTTGAGGCAGCAAACGACCCAGCCCGGTACGTTCCAGAATCGTGGGCCGATAGTTGGGCGGCGGCTCCGGACGCATCGCTTCGGCCGGTGCCAGCCGCACCGCGCGACGCACGGCAGCCAACGTGCCCACCAGCGCAGCGACACTGCTGACCAGCAAGGCCAGCAACAAAACGGTCGGATCTACTCGAAACGTGAATTCCGGAAACTTGTAGAACTTCGCGTACATCACCGTCATGCTGTGTCCCATCCACAATCCGAACAGGCTGCCGACAACCGTGCCGACGATGGGAATCAGGCAGACCATCTTGATGTAGTGTCGGCCGATTTCGAACCGCGAGTAGCCGAACGCCTTGAGCGACGCGATTTGCTCGCGCTGCGTGTTGACAAGCCGTGACACAACGACGTTCAGCAGGAATGCCGCCACGCCGAGAAAGATGATTGGCGCTGTCATGGCCATGCCCTTGAGCTGACGGATTTCGTCCGAGATGTAGGCGTTGGATACCTGGTCCTCACGCCCATACGCGCCGACGCCGCCATAGGGCCTGGTCAGATCATCGAGTCGATCGAGGACATCCTGTTCCGAGGCGCCGCGCATCAGCGTCAGCGACACATCGTTGAAAGCGCCTTCCATATCCAGAGCAGCCGCCAGTCCCTGATAGCTCATGTAGAAAACGCCAAACCGGCGATCATCCGGCAACAGGCTGCCGGCACCAATCTGAATCAGATATTCCGGTGACAACGCAATACCCACAATTTTCAACTTTTGCCGGCGACCATTGATGATGGCCACGACATGGTCGCCAGGCACCAATCCATGGGCGAGGGCAAAAGCCTCACCGACCAGGACCTCGTTGCGTTGCCAGGGTGCGAGCCAGCGGCCGCGTCGCAGAAACAAACCGTTCAACCGCGGCTTGCCGATATCGGGCAGCGAGATCAGACGCCCGGTTGCCGGTTCGTCCATTCCGGCGACATCGATGGTGACTTCGAAGACGACGCGTTCATCGACCTGGGCGACGCCGGGCAAGGCCTCAATCTGGCGCAGTAATGTGGCGGGGGCCCTCTTCATCCTCGCGAACACATCGGCAAACCCGTAACGTTCGTAAAACGTATCGCGAGACTCGTGCAAGGAGTCCATCGCACTGAGCGCCATGACCAGTGTGGCAATTCCGGCCGCGATCACCGCACAGATGGCCAGCGCCTGACCGCGAATACGGATCAGGTCGCGAATCATCTTTTTGTTGAGTGCGCCGATCATGACTACCACACCAGTTGATTGGCCATTAGCCGGTGTTCATTTGTTTCCACATTTGCAACTCGACCGTCCGATAACGAGATCACACGATTGGCCATTTGTGCAATCACGGCATTGTGAGTGATCACTGCCGTGGTGGTGCCCAGTTCGCGGTTGACCCTCTGAATCGCTTCCAGCACGACAACACCTGTCTTGACATCGAGAGCGCCAGTGGGTTCGTCGCACAGCAGTACTTGCGGGCGTTTGGCTACTGCACGGGCAATGGCCACGCGCTGTTGCTCGCCACCCGACAACTGGGCAGGAAAGTGATTTTGGCGATCCTTGAGATTCACCAGGTCCAGGGCTTCCTCGGGACGCATCGGGTTCTCGGCGATCTCGGTAATCAGCGCTACATTTTCCCGGGCAGTAAGGCTGGGGATCAGATTGTAAAACTGGAAAACGAAACCCACATGCCGCCGGCGAAACCGCGTCAGTTCGGCATCATCAAAATCGGTGAGCGTGGCATCCAGGTATTGCACGGTGCCCGAGGTAGGCACATCGAGGCCGCCGAGTATGTTCAGCAGCGTGGATTTGCCGCTTCCCGACGGGCCCAGCAGCACCACGAATTCGCCTCGGCAAAGTTCCATGTCGACGCCACGCAACGCATGAACCTCGACATCTCCCATGTGATAGACCTTTGTCAGGTCGCGCGCCACGAAGACCGGCTGGTCAACCTGTTGCGCAGAGACACGATCAGCAGCGGGAGTCGTCATCGATCAATTGTACGGACCTGCGTCAGGCCGTTTCCACGGATGAGTCATGAGGAGCGACGGGCGATGTAAAGCCTGTGGGTTTCACGACCATCAACGCGCAGGGCAAATCCGGCAGTACCGACTCAATCGTGCTACCCAGCAACCGTTTAATGGGATGGTTTTGCGAGGCACTGGACATTACCACCACATCGATCGATTCGTGTCGGCAAACTTGCGGGATAATCTCTGCAGGCGCACCGTTTTCCAGATGGACGCGGCGATCCGCAGAATCCAGATGCAGTTTGTCAATCATGTTCTCAAAGGCCATACGATAAGTCGTTTCGGCTTCGTCCAGATTTGCCTGCCAGATTTTCTCGCTCATGTAGTCACGCATTATTTCCGAGCCGTAGAACTTCCAGCAATACAGGAACTGCAGGTGCAGCGGATCGCTGGCCATGTGCGTAGCAGCCTGCACAATGCCGTTATTCTCATCAAACTCGTGTTCCGGATTGACGCAAGCCAGAATTCTGGGATTTTCCAGCGGCGTATCACCAACCAGCAGGACCGGACAGGGACAAGCACGCATCAGGTTGCGGGCCGTCGTGCCAAAACTACCCGGGATCGGACTCTTTTCACCTTTCATGTAACGTACGACCAGATCGATATTCTCGGCCTGCACCGCATTCACAATGACCTGGGATGACTTGCCGACTAACACCTCTGCACGCGCGCGGACTCCGTGTTCGCGAACTTCGGCGACCAGTTCGTCCAGTCGTTGTTGCTTGTCCTGAACAACTATCTCAAACAGTTCTTCCGAGTTGGCAGTCAGCCACTGTGAGGTCAGCGAGGGGGGCCGAACAGTGTCGACGATCAATATGTCGGCATCGTGCTTTTTCGCCAGGTTGACGGCTGATTGCTCGGTCGCCCGGGCAGACGGCGTCCGGTTGGTAACGAGCATGATATGTTTGTAGGCGACTTCCATCGTGATTTGTCCAGTAGTCTGTAAATGGGGCGCGAGCGGCAACAAAACGAAACGCAAAACCTGTGCCCACTGTTACACCATCATTCTCTGGCGACTTTTCCGCAGCACACCGGGCCAATTCGCACACCGGGCCGCATCAAAACAGCGGAACACACTGCACGTCATCCTACACAAACCCGGCTCCCGGGTAATGTTGGATCAACATGTCAGGGCGAGTCATCGGCAATCAGGGAACAACGGGCGTTCAGGGCGT
>JBPCVB010000749.1:0-6829 GCA_051010855.1 Pirellulaceae bacterium
TCGTCAAAACTGAACATTGTGTTCGCTACGCTGGCCAGCGCGGCCACCTCTGTCGAATTCAACGACTCATCGCGAGGATGCTCGCCAACCGACAGATATTCAATGGCCCTGGCCTCGTTGGCGGTGAAATACTCCAGCTTTTTGTTGTACAGGGTGGCCAGCACGGCGTGCTCGTCGTCGGTCGGCTGCCGGCTGGTCAAAACACGGAAAAGGAACGACAGTCTGGCGTTCATTTCCGCTGCTGGCCGTCCCTTAATAATACGTTCGGCGAGTGCCCGGGAAGCTTCAATCATCTGCGGATCGTTGAGCAACACCAGTGACTGCAGGGGTGACGAGGTGCGTTCGCGCTGGACACGACATATATCGCGCCGAGCGGCGTCCAGCGCAGTCAGTACCGGTGCGGGGCCCGTTCGTTTCCAGTAGGTGTAGACACTGCGGCGATACAATCCTTCGCCCTTGTCCGGTTCGGCAGGTGCGAACGACGCCGCAACCTGATATGGCTTGGCTGGCGGTCCGCCTATCTTGTCCACCATCAGTCCACTGACGGACAAGGCATTGTCCCGAATCATTTCGGCCGGCAGGCGATAAGCGGGCGCACGACTCAGGTAGATGTTGTCGGGATCAAGTTCCAGCATTTCAGCAGTTACCTGGCTGCTCTGCTGATAAGTCGCACTGGTAACCATTTGCCGGATCAATCGTTTGACATCCCAGCCGTTCTCAACGAAATCAACCGCCAGCCAGTCAAGCAGTTGCGGATGAGTTGGCGTTTTTCCCTGACTGCCGAAATCTTCAGGTGTTCGCACCAACGCATCGCCAAAGATCATTTGCCAGTAACGGTTCACGGTGACACGTGCGGTTAGCGGATGATCGGGTTGAACCAGCCATTGGGCGAAGGCCATTCGATCGTTCGCTTCGAGGGCGGGTTGATCGCCCAATGAAACGGGGGTTCCCGGCTCTACCGATTGCCGAGGCTCGTAGTACAAACCGCGTTCGAGAAAAAACGATGGGCGTCGCTCGGACAATTCGCGCATCGTCATGATTTCGGTCAGCGAATCTTCCAACTCCGCCAACTGGACGACGGCATCGTTCAGGTTTTTGCGTAGCGTTTGACACTCTGGCGAACAGTTCATCGCGAAGTGCTCACGCAATAGCTGGTTCGAGAAATCTGCCCGCGGATGATCAGGCTCGCGCTCCAGATAGCGGCTTACCAGATCGACAAGCGGTATTTCAAAGGCCAGCGATCGGACTTCCAGTCCACTCAACTCGCTGTTGAACACTCGAAACTCACTGACCATCGAACCGGCCAGTCCAAAATCACGGTACCTGGCTCCGATAATGATGTGGTCGCCTTCCTCACCGCCGCCCTGAATCTGTTTGGTCAAGTTGTCGCGAACGACTTGCGTCGGAACCAGTTCCCCGTCGACGTAAATTCGCATTCCGCTGGCGCGGGAGGAACCGTCATAGGTTACGGCGATGGGTTGCCAGCTGTTCAAGGGCAGAGGATCCGCGGCACGAATGGTTGCCGCATTGCCTGGCAAAAAGTGAACGAGTGAGAATTGCAAACGACCGTCGACGAGCAACAATTCGTAGCCACGACTTCCGGCATCCGTCCAGGCCCGCGAGCGATGAAACACCACCGCACGCTCCTTGTGTTCCGGCACATGCAACCACACGGAAGCCGAAAACGGTTCGGTGCGTCGGAAATTGCCAACATTCAGTTTGATTTCGTCGTCGCCCGTCAATTTGGCGACCGGTGCCCCGTAGTCGGTAATCGGCTGGTTGTCGCCCAGTTCCAGTTCATTCAGGTTGGCGTAATGAACCAGGTGGCTACGCAAGGTCGAGGCAAGAGAATCCTTGTCGAAACCATCGGCAAGTTCTTTCACCCAGCGTTCGCCGGGCTCGCCGATGGCCAACTGGCGAGCTTCGTCAAGTTCCGTGCGGGCTGTGTCGACGTGTTCCTGACGCAATTTGTGATCTTCGCGTTGTGCATCATCGTCGTACAACAAGAGAGTGGGCGTCGGAATGGACTCGGTGAACACCGGATACAAACCGGCTTCGTCAATATTGTTGAAGTAAGCAAACAGGCGGTAGTACTCTTCCTGGCTAATCGGATCAAACTTGTGGTCGTGACAACGGGCGCACTCCAGCGTCAGTCCCATGAATGCAGTGGCCACGGTATGCGCACGATCTGCAACGTACTCGACGCGGAATTCCTCAGGGATGTTTCCACCTTCTGCCGCCTGGGAGTGCAAACGATTGAAGGTGGTAGCCAGCAGCTGTTCCGCCGTGGGTTCGGGCAGCAAGTCGCCTGCCAATTGCTCGATGATGAATTCATCGTAGGGCAGGTTGCGGTTAAACGCGTCAATGACCCAGTCACGCCAGGGCCACACAAACCTGTCCTGATCGATTTGCATTCCGTATGAGTCGGAATACCGGGCAACGTCCAGCCATTCGCTGGCCATGCGTTCCCCGTACTTTGAGCGTTCCAGCAGACCATCCACGAGTTTTTCATACGCATCGGCAGTTTCGTCTGCGAGAAATGCGTCAATTTCATCCGGCGTGGGAGGCAGGCCCGTAATATCAAACGTCAGACGACGAATCAGCTTATCACGCGTCGTCCTGTCGGAAGGCAATAATCCTTGTTTCTGCATCTGTGCCAAAATAAACCGGTCGATTTCGTTGCTCGCCCAGTCATCGCCAACAGCGGGTGGATCGGGTTTGATTGGCGGAACGAAGGCCCAATGCGCTTTCCAACGGGCCCCTTGCTCAACCCACTGCCGAATCAATTCTTTCTCGTGATCTTCCAGCGCAAGCAGGGATTCGGGCGGAGGCATCATTTCCGATTCGTCACTGGAAAAGATCCGCTCGATAAGCGGACTTTCCTCTGGCTGGCCCGGCGTGACGAAGGCAGTCAGCCCATCCTCGGTGTCCAGGCGGGTGCCCGATGTACGCGCGGTCTCATCCGGTCCGTGACATGCGTAGCAACGATCGGACAGCAACGGACGAATCTGGGTGGCAAAATCAACTTCCTGCGCCAGCACGTTCGAGGGACCGGCGGACAGGAGCCACAAAGCGAGGATAAGTTGGAAGGACTGCCGATTCATGGGATACAACGAGAAGCTTTGGATCAACAATTGCCATGATAACCGACGCGACCTCAAATCCCCAATCGTATCGAATAGCACAATTGGCTGGCAGCGACAGAACGGCTGCTGCGAGTAACCTCATTGCAGCGCATTATCCCGACTAGGCCCGGGCCTTGACCTTAACAGTAGCGAGGGCGGCAGACAGTAATTCTTCCTGTTCCATCTTGTGTGCCTTTTTCGATCCGGTCGATGGACTGGCGGACTCCGGACGTGTCACGCAGCCAATTAGTGGCCAGCGCTCGAACAGCAGGTCATCAAAATTGACCTTGATGAATTGCCATGCACCCATATTGGAGGGTTCTTCCTGAACCCATGTAACGGGAGTGGCATCGGGATAACGACCCAGAACCGTTTCAAGTTCTGTTCGGGGTATCGGATACAGCTGCTCCATTCGGATGATCGCAATGTCGTCGATTTCCCGGTTGTTGCGTTCCTTCAACAGGTCCACACCGATCTTGCCGGTGCACAACAGAATCCGCGACGGCTTGGAAATCCGCCCGGCATCGGGGTCGGGCATAACACGCTGGAATCGGCCAGACGTGAACTGCTCCATGTCACACGTCACCAGCGGTTCGCGGAGCAGACTCTTGGGTGTAAGCACAACCAGTGGTTTGCGCCATGGACGCTTGACTTGTCTCCGCAGCAGATGGAAGTAGTTTGCCGAAGTGGTCGGGCTGGCGATCTGGAAATTGTGTTCGGCAGCCTGGGTGAGGAATCTTTCGACCCGGGCACTGCAATGCTCGGGACCGGCACCCTCGAAGCCATGTGGCAACAACATTACCAGTCCGCTCAGCCGTCGCCATTTGTCTTCAGCGCTGGTAATGAACTGGTCGACGATCACCTGGGCAACGTTGTAGAAGTCGCCAAACTGTGCTTCCCACAACACCAGTGAATCGGGCCGGTCCAGACTGAAGCCGTATTCAAATCCCAGTACGCCGGTTTCACTAAGTGGACTGTTGATAATCGTGACATCGGCCTGATCATCGGCGAGGTGTTTGATGGGCGAGTAGTGATGTCCGTTCTCGCTGTCGTGAAGCACCGAATGACGCTGGCTAAAAGTACCGCGTTCACAATCCTGTCCGGACAGTCTCACGGGATGGCCTTCGAGGGCCAGTGTGCCAAAAGCAGCCAGTTCCGCGGACGACCAGTCGATAGGTCTTCCGCCATCGGCCATTTCGCGGCGTTGATCAAATACCCGACGGAGCTTGCGATTTAGCTCAAAGCCGTCGGGGAAATCGGTGAGTCGCGCCAATGTGAACGTCAGCTGACCAGCTGCTACGCCCGTGTCGATGTCGTCGTCATCGCGTTCTTCGCCGCCGTAGTAGCCGGCCCAGTAGCCACCGAGACTTTGCGTGTCCGGTTGGTAGCTGGTTTCCCGCGCCGAATCGAATTCCCGTTGCAATGTCTCGTGCCTTCGTTCGCCGATCAGGTCGGCTTCGATGTGCGACACTTCGCCCAACGCTGTCAGGTGTTCGAGATAGCTGTCCCGGATGGTGGGTCTGGCGTCGATGGCCTGGTACATCACCGGCTGGGTAAAGCGTGGCTCGTCGCTTTCGTTGTGGCCCAGTCGTCGGTAACAGTACATGTCGATCACGACGTCCCGGTGGAATCGGTGACGAAACTCCATCGACAATTCCACGACCTGGGCGACCGCTTCGGGGTCTTCGCCGTTCACGTGGAAGATGGGGATCTGCAGCATCTTGGCCACGTCGCTGGCATAGGTTGTGGACCGGGCATCGGCCGCGTCGGTCGTGAAACCGATCTGGTTGTTGAGAATCACGTGCAGCGTGCCACCGGTCTTGTAGCCCGGCAGCCGGCTCAGGTTTAACGTCTCCTGCACGATGCCTTCACCCGCGAATGCAGCGTCGCCATGAATCAGCATGGTCATGACTTTTTTGTGTTCGCGATCGTCAATGCGATCCTGTTTGGCGCGGCAGCGACCCAGCGCAACCGTATTGACGAATTCCAGGTGACTGGGGTTAAAGCACAACGAGATATGGATGTTGTGTCCGTCGCTGGTTTTCCAGTCGGAACTGTGACCCTGGTGATACAGCACATCGCCGCCACCACGATTCTCCTCGGGCAACGGATCATCAAATGACCAAAAGATGTTTTCAGCCCGCTTGCCCATGATGTTGGCCAGCACATTCAATCTGCCCCGGTGCGCCATACCGAGTACGACTTCAACGATGCCGTGTTGCCCGGCCTTTTCCAGCGCCATATCAAGTAGCGGAATCAGGGTTTCGCCGCCTTCCAGCGAAAACGTTTTGGCACCCATGAACTTGCGCCGCATGAACTCTTCCAGAATCGTCGCGTCGGTCAGTCGCGTGAGGATGCGCAGCTGGGTTTCGCGACTGAGCTGGATGCGGTTTTGGGTTCCCTCCATACGTTTTTGCAACCAGGACCGGACCGCATGGTCGTCGATGTGCATGAACTGGGCGCCAATCGAGCGACAGTAGGTGTTACGCAGCCGCTGCACGATGTCACGCAAAGTCAGGAAGTTTTCGCCTTGAATCGTGCGGGCCGAAAAAACCTTGTCCATGTCGCTGGGCAGCAACGCGTACGATTCGGGATTCAGTTCGCGATTGGTGGGCCGGGGAATTCCCAGTGGATCGATTTTTGCTTCGAGATGACCACGTACGCGAAAGCCGCGCACCAGCTGATCAACGCGGTCCTGCAACTGGGCAACAGACTCGGCACCACGAGTGGCCGCCGATCCAATGACACCTTCCGTGGCTTCGAAGGAATCAAAATAGCGACGCCAGTCCTCCGACAGGCTGGACGGATCCTGCAGATACTGTTGATACAGAGCTTCGACGTAGTCGTGGCTAAAGACGTTCATCCGGTTCGGGCCGACAGCAAAACATCAATGAGAATCGGCCATTCCTTTGACAGCTGGGAGCAATGGGATTGATGGTTGAACGGGGCTGTCGGCGATATGACAACGGTCCGGCCGGCTGGCCGGTTGTAGCAAGCGTTTATTTTTACTGAAAAAACGGGATCGTTAAAACGTGCGTTGGCCATTTTGCGGCACAAAAGCCACAGAATTCAGATTACATGCCTGCAACCAACTATTTTATCCAATCGTGGGTCCGGGTCGAATTTTGCGACACGCCCGGCCCCGGGTAGACCAGCAGGGTCAGTTACCAATATCGTGGTGATTCGGGCGAATAGCCTCTAATCAGGAAGCAGCAGCGCACTCAAACAGGAGTTCCTCCCGGCATGTCAGATTTCGGTCCCCAGTACGGCGCGGAAAACAAACCACCTTACGATGCACCCGGTGAACGCCGTGGTATGTCGGGCTGTCTCAAGGCGTTCATCATCGTTCTGGTGGTGGGAGTGATCGCATTGTTGAGTTGCTGCATTATTGGCGCGGTTTACTTCAGTCGCGGTATTACGCAGGAACCGGCCAAGGTACGTGAAATCGCCGGCAATGTTATTAACTGGGAATTCAATAACGAGCTGGATCCGGTGTTCGCCGTCAATTACTTCTTTGCCCGCGTAGCGGTTCTGGCGGATCCGGAAAAGGGCATGATTTTGATCGCTGATTCGAAATATGCACCGGCCGAGGACATTGGCAAACAGATCGATCAGAGTGTCCGCGGAGAAATCGATTCGGGCGACGCGGATTTCGAGGACACCGTGGTCGTGGAGGCTGGTGAACGCGATATCCTGATCAAGGG
>JBPCVB010000750.1:0-10721 GCA_051010855.1 Pirellulaceae bacterium
CATCGCCTGGGACTTGCGCAGCGCGTTCACTTCCTGACGCAGTGTTTGCAGTGTACCGCTTGACTTGCGGGCTGGTTGATTCGTGGATGTTTTCTTGGCCATGGTGTTCAATCCCGGTGTTTGGCAATATGCCGACATCGACCGATGCGATCGGTCAGGCAGTTTCGAGTTTGTCAGGAGCGAGAAGCCGGTCGCCGTCGAGCAGGACGACCAGTTGCTCGTTGACGGTTGCAAATCCAGTAATGTAGTCAGCACCATCAGCCAGCACCGTATCCGGTGGCGGCTGTATGGAATCCGATGCCACTCGCATCACCTGGGTGACGGAGTCCACTGTGCAACCGATCGTTCGCGAGCCCACATTGACGACAACCGTTTTTGTTTCGCCATCGGCAGCATGCGACGGCATGCCCATCATCATACGCAGGTTGATGATTGGAATGATCGAGCCCCGCAAATTGCTGACGCCCTCCACAAACGCAGGTGCGTTGGGAATCTGCGTCACTTGTTGCGGATTCACGATTTCCTGAATCTGGTCGATGCGGAATGCGTACTGCTGTCCGGCTAGACGGAATCCGACAAATTGCGTTAACGACTGCTCGTTGATCGCGCTTGGTTCGGGTGTAGGTTGCGACTGTCTGACCATGGATGTACGTGGATCGGGAGCACGGTGAAGCGGGGCCGAAGGCGTATCCCTGAACTCGAACTCGCCGGCTGCTGACGTTCGGGTTTCGGGCTAACAGCTGACTTGCAGGGACCAATTCCAGTCTATTTGGGCCCAGGTTGTGAAACAAGTTTCGGAGGCCGTTGAATTCCTGGCCCGGCAAAAGTCAGGGCCTAATAACCCGACGTGACCGAATTCAATCCTCACATAACGATCGTATCTTGTTTGACGTCGGCCTTGAGCGGCTTGTATTCCACAGGCTTGCGCAGGAACAGCAAGATGGAAATACCAGCACCGACCAACACGATTCCGCCCACCAGCACCTGCAATGGCAGCACAGTCTGGTCTTCGGTGATCCAGCCGCGGTCAATGATTTCTTTCTGAAAATAACCAAAGCCGACCGTAATCGTATTGTGCAAGGCGTGCAGGATAATCGCCGGGATAACACTGTCGCTGCGCCAAGTCACCCAGCCCAGCAGAATGCCCATAATCGTGGTGGGTAACAACCGGCTGATCGTCAATCCGCTGCTGGAAATCAGGTGAAATGCACCAAACATGATTGCCGTTGCCAGAATGGTTTGCCACGCCGACCATGTCGCGCGCAGGGCCTGGAATAACAGGCCGCGAAAAAACAACTCTTCGCAAACTGCAGGGATGATCGCCATCGTCACCACTACCAGCCAATAGGGCACCTGTCGCAGCAATTCCATCTGGTCAGCGCCCCGCTGGGCCAGGGCCTGCCGCACTGCTTCGTTGGACAAACCGGTCTCTTCGAGCAACTGTCCCGTCCATGCGATCGCCTGCATCAACAATGGAGCGAATCCGATTCCTATACATACACCCGCCACAATCGCCAGCGCGGCAGTTGGCCGGATACCGAACCCCCTGAAAAAACGCACACGATGAAAACGGGCCAACAGCCAGGGAATCAGAAAAAACACAATGACCAGTCCAAGACCCGCCAACCACAACCGTACGGATACGGATTGTTCGGCTGTCCGCACCAAAACGCCCTGCCACAAAAAGCTGGCCGGGAATAACAGGGCGAGACAAAGCAGTGCCATGGAGGCGCTGGCATGCGGCGCCGCGTGACGGGGGCGTCGGAACAGGGTCGCAATGCCTTGATCTGCTCCGTACAACACCTTGGCAGTGCCAAAGAAACGCGCCGCCATCGTGATCGCCAGGATCGAATAGAAAATGGTCGTCACAATGGTCACGAGAGCAGTTGACCATTCGGCGTTTCCGTTCAGCACATCCCGGGCCAACAGCACAATATTCACCAGCGGTGTGACGGTCCATAATCCGTGCAACTCCAGATCCGGCTTCAAACTCATCAAGCTCGGTGCCAGCGCCAACAACATGACGGGGATCAGGTAGGCCTGGGCTTCCTTGAAACTTCTGGCAAAACTGGTAATCACCAGCAGGAAGGACGAGAAAAAGATTGCGAACAGCAACAGCAATCCAAAGATCTGTACCACCGCCTGAATGGTGATGCCGCGTTCTCCAAACAACACCTGATCAAACTGAAAGACCCACAGCGTAACCATCATGCCAGTCAGGTTGAGTACTGCGGTCAACATGGCCACCGCCACAATGGCCACGAGTTTGCCCAGCAAAATGCGCATACGTGGAATTGGTGCGGCGATCAGGCTCTCCAGGGTGCCCCGTTCGCGTTCGCCGGCGGTGAGGTCGATTGCGGGGTAAACCGCGCCGGTGATCGTCATCAGAGTCAGCACAAGCGGTATCAGCGCGGCAAAAGCGATCACCGGCTTGCCGGACTCGGGCGGTTTGACAACCTTCGCAGAATAACTAACCGGTGCATCCAGCCGCGCGCGTCGTACTCGTAATGCACCTTTCAGGCTGCCCACGTTTATCGCATTTAGCAGACTTTCAAAAAAGCGGACTGCGCGTTGCCCGCGTAACAGGTCATCGCGGAAGTACAACGTGATGCGAAACGGTTGCTGGGCCGAATTCGGCAAGGTTCGATCCGGCGGAATCACCTCGACGCCGACGTCCGCGGAATTCGATTCGACCATTTCCTGGACGGTCTGGTTTTTTGCCGGATCGAGCGATTGAAACACATGACGCGTGAACAGGTTGTATTCGATTTCGGCCTGGGGCGTCGTCTTTCCTTCCTCCTCGAAAGAACGGCGTCGTGCCGCCGCCAGATCACGCTGCAAATTCGAATACCCCTGATTTAGCGCACCAGCAATCTGGTTGAAGTCTTCTTCGGTCTCGAACAGAAAAATGAACTGGTTTTCGTCAACCTGTTCATCTGCCCCCAGTGACTCGCGTAGTCCGGAGGCCAGAAAGCCCTGAAACAGCAGGCTAAGAATCGGGTAAACAATCAGCGGCATGAGGAACAGCGTGGAGATGGTGCGCCGATCGCGCAGCGTTTCCCTCAGTTCCTTGCCTGCCAAACGCCAAAAAGATATCGGCTTCCAGTTGCTTTTGCCGGAAGGCAGGTCGGCCGGTTTCACAGGTTTTTCGTTCAACCGTTTACGCCGCCTTTGACTGCTCGATCATCTGCAGAAAAATGTCGACCAGCGACTGCTGGCCCGTACCCTGTTGCAATTCGAGCAGCGTGCCCTCGTGGACCAGGACGCCGTTGTGCAACAAGCCAAACCGGTTGCAGACTCTTTCAGCCTGTTCCAGTCGATGCGTGCACAAGATCACCGATTTGCCGGCACCTTGTAGCATCTTGATGTAATCGAATACGACCTGACTTGCCACGACGTCCAGACCGAGCGTCGGTTCGTCCAGCAGCATGGTGGGCGGATCGTGCACAATGGCCCGGGCGAGATTGATCCGCTGTCGCTGACCGGTACTCAAGCTGGCACAACGCTGATCAAGAAATGACCGACAGTCCAGCATGTCAGCGACCTGATCGACTCGTCGCATCGCCTCACCCTCCTCGATGCCATAGATCTCGCAAAAGAACACCAGCATCTCGCGAGCCGTCAGCCACTGATAGGTTCCCGCAGTCGAGGAGACGAAACCGATGCGTCGTTTCACTTCGTTGGGCGATTCGGATGAACGAAAGCCATCGACTTCCGCGAATCCGTCATCTGGCTCCATCAGGCCGAGAACCATCCGCATGGTGGTAGTCTTGCCGGCTCCGTTGGGACCCAGCAATCCATACACTTCCCCCGGATGCACGGCAAAGGTGAGATGGTCGACCGCGACTAGCGGATTGCCCTCCACCAGAAATTTCTTGGTTAACTGTTCGACGCGAATCATGCAAAAACTTCGGCTGTGAGGCGTTTTACCGGCTCTGTTTTAATCCTCGCAGCCGTAATTAGCCAGCGAATCGCTGTGTCTGGAGACCGATTTTCTCCAAGATCGCCGGCGTGGGAACGAATCGTCAGATTGCGAACAACTTTTAAGGAGCAAACCAGCATGGCGACCGCAGCGTGGTCAACAAACCCCAAAAACGCCTGGCAGATTGAATCGGCGATCCCCGGCACGTCAACATTTCATTCTGCCAAGCCCGGTAACGTGCAATACGTTCCCCGCGGCTATTCCGACACTCATTCCAAAGCGGTGGGATACCTGTTTTGGCTGATCGGGTTTACCGGCGCGCATCGATTTTACTACGGCAAGCCCTTAACTGGCATCCTCTGGTTTTTCACGTTCGGTCTGCTTGGTGTGGGTTGGCTGATTGATTTTTTTCTCATTCCGGCAATGGATCAAGAAGCAGACTTGCGATTTGCAGCCGGCCCCACTGACTACAGCGTAGCCTGGTTGTTGCTGGTCTTCGCCGGCGTGCTCGGTCTGCACCGATTTGTGCAGGGTCGCTGGTTTTCCGGACTTGTGTGGCTGTGCACGGCCGGACTGTTCGGCATCGGAATCATTTACGACGTTTTGACGCTGAACCATTCCATTGACCAGCGTCACCGCGGTATCAGCTGATGCCAGTTGTTTGAACTGGCTCTATCGGTTGTCGATCCAGTTTTTTACCGTGCGATAGTGTCGTGACGCATAAAACTCGTCGACGATTTGCTGGTACTTTTCCCAACCCTTCTCTGATTTGCGGGAGCGAAAGGCCTGACGAGCTTCGGTCATTAATTCACCGGCCCGCTCATCATGCGTTTCCTGCAAGGCCCGATAAGCAGCCTTGGCATCCGAACCGGCTTGAGAAGTTTCGAATGCTTCCTGCCAGGCAAGGAATCCGTCAATCCATCGCGAATCGGTATTGGCGGTGATTGATTGCGCGAGATCCGCTGCTTCCAGTTTGGCCGCGTCCTCAAACGCTTGCGAGATCGACGTGAATCGGTCGGCCGCCCCGATCTGCCGGGCTCGCTGGATCGCTGCACCCACGTGACGCCAGTTCTTTGCTTCGAGCTGATTCTCCGTCCAGACTGCCAGTGCTTCCCCGTCTTCAGTTGTCATCATGTCGAGGTATTCGATGGCGTCGCTAACGGGCAGGAAATCGTAGGGGTGGCCCGATTCAGGTTGAATAAATTGCGTGAGTGGGAAATCGTGAGCCAGAAAGCGGTTGTAGTTGTAGACGCCGGTTGAATGCTTGACCACGCCGTCCCGGGTACCGTGAATGATCGCCATGGGCGTTTCACGCTGCGCCTTTTTCAGGTCTTCATCGTCAAAGACATCCGGTTCGGCCTGAATGATCAGTCCACCGGCCACGGGAAACGTACCGGCCAGCTTTTCGGGAAAATGCATATGCATCACGTATGTCAGGTATCCCCCCTGGGAATGCCCTCCCAAAAACACCCGATCGAAACTGTGTAACTCATCCAGTTCGTCGATCACCTGCATAACGAGATAAGGGCTTTCGCGATTCGTATACGGAAAACCCTCGTAGGTACTGCGCCCCATCCAGTTGACGTAGGTGTAGTTGAATCGCGGGTTGTCCGCGTCGCTCGATTTGACCCAGCGTTCGCCCTGAATACCGAGGATGGCATACTTCCTGCCGACGTCGGGCCAGTTCTCGTTGGTGATGTAGACCATGCCGGCCGTGGTCCAGTTGCTGCCGTGCAGTAGCACGATCACATCGACGGCGTCTCCGGGCTCCCATTCATCAGGCATCCGCAAGTGATATTGCATTCCGTTATCGGCGTATCCCTTGACGATTTCACCGGCGACAGGCTGAACGTGATGCTGGAATTCCGGCATACGCATACCGATCCACAGCGACGGATCATCGCTCATCGTCATGCCGAACAAACGCTCGCCGTCAGGACCCTGTTCCAGCCAGGCTTCGCCGGAAAAGTGCAGTTTCTTCCATTCAAACGTCATCCGGCGACCACGGACATTGCCCGTGAACGTTGACCAGCCGTGTGCTGCGTAGCGTCCGGTCACTGCATCGCCATCCTGTTCTATCTGCATTGGACCCCACGACGTCATCCAGTAACCAGAGAAGTCGGCCGTTTCATAATCCTCGGCATCGGAATCTTTCAGCCAGCCACGCCAGGGGCCGGACCCGCGCCGCGTTTCCCATTGCCCATCGAATGAATGACCGTCATCAGAAAGCGACAGGTTCACGGTGCCCGATGAATTGCCGTTGCGAAAGGTCAGCTCCAGTTGCTCACCCCGTGCCGTGCCCTTGAGCGTACCGCCATCCCCATAGGTCCCTCTGATTTCATCGTCGTCGGCGTTGAGCACCATCAGACCTTCGTCAGTGACCCACTCACCGTCCCACGGATTGCTTTGGGCATGCGCGAACGAAACAAACAACCCAAGGCCGCAAACAAAAGCAAGCTGGCGAACGAAATTCATGATGATCTCCTGCCGAAACAAACCCCTAACCGTAAAAGGAATTGTCAATTGCTGTTTTGGCAGTGTCAATCAACGCGGCCCGCTGCAGGCTCGCAGATACAGGAATGGCCGCGATTGAGTGGGAATTGCCCGGCCATGCCCAACAAATCTGCATGTAACGGTTTGGTAACTTGGCGCAGATGCCCCCGGGGCGGTCTTCATGGGTTTAGCTGCCAGCCTGGCTCTTGCCGGAACTTGCGCCATCATCAAATTGAAACACATCTTCGAGCGGGCAGCCAAAGGCGTGTGCGAGCCGAAAAGCCAGTTCCAGCGAAGGGTTATACTTGCCTTTCTCCAGCGCGATGACCGTCTGACGCGTCACGCCGACTTCGTCTGCCAGCGCTTGTTGAGTCATCTCTCCATTCAGAAATCGCAGCTTGCGAATGCAGTTGTGAATTACCGGCCGTTGCTTTTTCGCCATGGTTACGCTGACCTCCGGTAACCGAGGATCAGGCTGGCGTAGTAGACGACGTTGGCGAACACAAATGCGGCAAACATGGACTGGCAGCCAAGGACGGCGATCCGATGAGATACCTCGCCGTCGTCAGATACCCCCGCTATTCCAACCATGGCCAGCATGCACCAGATGATTACGGCGCACCCCATAACGATGCCGGCAATCTTGCTGGCTTTCAGTTCGATGATGAGTTCTCGCTCGTCCGGCGGGGGTACATCTCCTGTGGTCCATACGCGTCGCGTGGACAAGGCGACCATCACCTGAAACAAGCTCATTAGCAACGCCAATACGATCGTGGCGCCGACAAAAGCGACGATGGAAACCGCGACATGAGGGACCGAAAACACGAGCCAAAAATAAGGGACGTACACGACGAGAATACAAAGCAAACAAACCCAGGCACTCTTTTCATGAAAACCCACAGACTATCTCCTCTTTTGGTGAGGTCAAGTTGACAATTAGTAATCTATAGCTAACTAAAGGTAAGCTATGAATTACTAAAAGTAAAGTATATTATACATTCGGCTTTGGGAACGACTTCTGGGCAGAATTCCCGGATTTTCGTCAGAATCACACCAAAACCGCGAAGCGGGTCGATTCACAGGTCGGGAGTCTCATTACTGCGACAGCCGTTACGACAGGAATCAACATGTAGTTTTTTTGAGACATGAGCTGGCCGGTTGGCGTGCAAGGGGCGCGGCTGGTCCGGTTTTTCCGTTCCACGACGTGCTTCCAAAACTCAACGATGGCAACGTAGTGAATTCCGCTGTTTTTTTGCCGACCTCATGATCACCCCTGTCATAAAGTTCAATTTGGGTGCCAGGACGTCGCATTTTGTTTCTGCAGGGATGTACCGTGTTTCGCAGCTACAAAACCAACCTGCGAGGTAGCAGATGACAAAACTGACAATCCTCGTCGCGGACGACAGTAGTACCGTGAGGACTATGGTCAAACGAATCCTGGAAGGCGCCGGTCATACGGTGGTCACCGCTGTGGACGGCGCCGAAGCAGTGACTCAGATACGTGAGCACAGCCCGGATCTCGCCGTGCTGGATGTCGTAATGCCAGGGGTTGATGGTTATGCCGTTTGCGAACAGCTGAAGCAAATGGGGACACCCTGGAGCGAGTTGCCGATCGTGTTTCTGACTTGTGTCAAGTCACGCGCTTTGGAACTGCTCGGACAGGAATATGGCGCCTATCTCAACAAACCAGTACAGGCGGAGCCGCTTTTATCGGCAATTGAGAATCACTTTTCACGCTCGGCGTAGCCGAGTCACAGCGGGAGCAGCAATGAGTCAAAACCAGGAGCCACGTACGTCTGCGCGCGCGGCAGACCTGCAAGATGACTATCGCGGCGTGGCCGACCAGCTGGCGCGTCAACTGGAGGAATTTGTAACCGAGATATCGGACGAGTTGTCGGCAATCAGTTTGTTGCTGGGCGACCAGCCTCTGGAAATCAATCTCACCGCCAATTCACGGCGTGCCGACCAAACGCGGCGGGCAGACCAGACTCAACCGTCAGAACCTGCGGAATCCACGTTCAAACCTTCCGGTACCACTCGACTGAATCAACTCAAAAAACGACTGGCCGATTTGCGGCAGGGCGGAGGAGCGTCGGATGCATAACGAGAACGAACAGTGCGGCAAGTACTGCGTGTTTGACTGTCATGGCCACAGGTTTGCCATCGAGGCCTTGTCGGTACGCAGTGTGGAGCCCTGGTCGTCATGGACGACGTTGCCGGCAGCACCGGATTGTCTGGCGGGGCTGGCTTGTTTGCACAAGGAGTTTGTGCCCTTGTTTTTGCTGCAGGAATTCGTTTCGCCCAATGTCAACGCAGCCGATCCAGGCAACCAGATGCTGTTTCTGGATACCGGCGCCGGGGCATGGGGCATTTTGATCGATCAGGTACTCGGCCTGGAATCCATTGAGGTTTCTTTCAACGCGGCCCGGGGAAGTGCAGCTGACTGGGACCAGGTGATGGGTGGCTCGGCCACGTTTCAGGACCAGTTTGTTTCGGTCATCGACGCCGAATTGCTGTTTGAGTTGCTGGAAAGCAGATTGCGTAGCCATTGGGACAACGTAATTGATGGTGTGCAAAGCGAATGCGATGCGTCCGAGAGCGTCGCTGTCTAACCGGAAAAGAATCGAGAACACAATGAAGACACAAGTATTACTGGCACTCAACCTGCTGGCCACCTTCGTGGTTGGACTCGTCGTGGCGACGATGTTCTCGCGAATGGGCTCGTCAGCCACGGCGTGGATAGTGTCGGCTGTCGTCGTCGCGGCTGGCGGCCTGTTTGCGGCCCACTCGGCACTGAAATTGAATCGCGGCCTGAAACAGCTGCGATCAGTTGCCTCGGGAGAATTCTCGCTGACAGGATTTGATTCCGTCGGACTTGCCGACCTCGATGACCTGGTGGCAATTGGCACTCGTAATCTGAAGTCCATCTACGCCATGGCCGACTCAACGGGTCAGGCGACAGATGAGTTACAGCAGGTGTTCGCCCAATTGCAACCTGCCGTGGGCAATTCGGACTCCGTATCGCTTGAGCATCTGCCGCAACTATTGAACAACTTTACGGATTCACTCAATAACGAGTTCGGCCAGTTTGCAACCTGCGGTCGGGAGATCGGCCGGGCCGCAGATCAAATTGCCCGTCACGCAGAGACGCAGTCGGGTGTAATCGACCAGTCGGCCCATCTTGTGGAACAAATCTCCGAGCACATCGATGCCTTGTTGCAGAACGCCGATGCCATTTCCGATGCTTCCAACACGACACGCGAAGAATCCAACAGCGGCCTGAGGCAAGTCGATGAGCTACTAAACGAACTGGCCCAGGTGGAGACACTGATTGCCAGTCGCGGCAAGCGGTTGCGGGCCCTCGGCGAAAACACGATGGAGATCAGCGGCATTGTCGAAACGATCGGCCAGATTTCCTCGCGTACCGACCTGTTGGCGATCAACGCATCGATTGAATCGGTGCGGGCTGGCCAGCACGGTCGCGGGTTCGCCATCGTGGCTGAGGAAGTGCGTAGTCTGGCCGAGCAATCGGCTGCCGCCGCCCGGGACGCTTCACTGCGAATTGAATCCATTCAGGCCGAAACCCAGCATTCGGTTTCTGTCATCGATGACGAGCAGGCCCAGATCCAGAGTGTGCTGACGCGGCTGCACAACGCGCGGCAGTTGTTGGAAAAAGTCGTCGAATCCTCGGATCAGGCCGCCAATCACAGTCGCGAAATGTCGCGGGAATCGCAACAGCAATTCCGGCTTGCCGAACAGTTCGTCGATCACGTCCAGACCATGTCCGAATCCCTGCGGGATGGACGAAATGAAATTGAGGGGATGCGATGGACCAGTCGCTCCTTTGAAAAACTGGCCCAGCAATTCCAGCAAAGACTGTCGCCCGGATCCGCGATGCCAGCCGAAACGCCCGCACAATACGGGCTGGATCAACCCAACGGCTTTGTCCCCGCAAATGGACAACAGCAGGAGATGTCGGTCCAACCATGAGCAAGAAACAAAAAAACAACCAGGAGAGCGCAGCGGCGTCCGAAAACGCGTTCGAGGCAGCGCTCGGGCAGTGGCGAGACCAGCATCAGCTAAACGCCGAGTTGCTCGGCCAAATGCACCAGCGACTGCAAGCCGTTAACGCCGCAGCCCACGATGCCGGAGCCAATGAACTGTCCAATGCCGCCCAGGTTCTCGCTGATCTGTTGCAGATCGCCGAATGCATGGGCGAGGACGAATCGGCAGAAGCGGAAGATGTGTCCGACATTCTGCAGTTCGTGGCCAGGCAATGGCAGACAGTCGACGCCCATGCTTGTGG
>JBPCVB010000751.1:0-31705 GCA_051010855.1 Pirellulaceae bacterium
GCTCCGAATTCAAAACGATGCTTCCAGGTTGCTCAATTTCGATCTCGGATATCAACGCTCCTACCTGGTCAAATGTTGAGATCCGGTTTCGCAACGGCTCGGAAATAAAGAGTCGGTCGTTTTCTGCATCAATCACGACCTGGTTCTGCGTGGAAATTGACTGCACAAGCCCCAGATTGTTGATCGAGTTCAAGACATCGCCTTGACCATTCAGCATGACAGCCTCGTCGCGAAAGGCCTCTTCGCCTTCGAAGGTGGCGGCCGTGTCACGCAAGACCACCACGGACGTTTTCAGGGTGTCCTGCCCAAGGAGCGGATATCCAAATAGAAAGCCGGCAAGGACCCAAAGCGTGATACCGGCAACCAGCATTCGAGACATATCGGACCGCCATCGTTGGTTAAGTGAAAAAAGGCCTGTCGACAATTCAGCATAGTAAAGCAGGTGTCTGATGCGAAATGGGGGCAATCCGGCAATCAAGTGCGTTTTATTGAGGGGGCTGCACCAGTACCACTTCGGCCTGACCTTTTTCCAGATCAAGAAACCCCAGGATTGCGCCGTCAGTGCGACTGACGACCGACGCGCCGTCCAGCGCTGCATTGAACGACATCGATGGCGAGACCAGCCAGCTGTCCGCGCGAGTTTCCACGATCTTCGTTGACGATAGTGGCAGAACCGTGGACTGGGGATCAGAAATGATCAGGCAATCTTCTGCCTCCCCAGGAGACCGCAATTTGCTGACCGGCCAGGGTGTTTGCTCGGGCAATTGATCGGACAACTGACAAGTGGCCAGGCGGTCAGCGGCCTGCAACTGGCTGGCATCAAAAGCAAATTCCACACCTGACATTTCGAAAACGGCAGTGCCCTCGATCGCCTCGGCCGGCGGTTCCAAATAACGCGAGAGCCCCAGCAGTCTATTGTTGTCCAGCAGGATTAACCAACCTTGTAGTTGTATGTTTCGGGTAAAGCCCAGTCGTTTTTGCTGCCAACGCAGGGTTGATCGAATGGCCTCCGGGCGATTGCTGCCTTCGGGCAACAACTGATCACCGACGACAATTTGTGGCGACCATTCGCGCCATTCATCCTCGACAACCGGCGCGCATTCAAAACGGTCTCCGGTTCGCGCACGGCGTCCCGGCACATCGGGCGTGGCAAATCCGATGCTGCCTACGGCCAGCGCCTGAAGTGAATCAGTTTTCAGCGAAAAGCCACCGACGCCAAAATCCGCGTCGATACCGATGTTGCTCCAGAATCGCGAATTGACGCGCACCAGCGCCTTGTAATCCGGCTGGATGTAAACACGGGCTTCGACTGTCGCTGCATCGGATGCCAGACTGACCGAGACGACGTGCCCGACATTGACGCCGCGATAGTTGACCGGCACGCCAGGTTTCAACGCACCCTGACGCTGGCTGTACAACACGACCTCCAGTCCCTCGGCCAGTCGCGGTGCAGGCGGTGCGTGAACGAGTCCCTGAAACGCGGTAACAACTTGTCCATCGGCCGGTCCGGGCACGACATCGATGTAGGGTCCTGCGATCAGCGTTTCCAGTCCGCGAATCTCTGATAACCCAATCTCTGGACGTTCAATCCAGAACTGGCTACCCGCTCGTGCAACCGATTCTGCAAAATCGGCCAGTCGCACATGCACCGTTACGCCGTCCAGTGCGGGATCAAGTCCCACTGCCGTCACTTCTCCGATGACAATGCCCAGGTGTTTGACCAGATCTCCTGTCGAAATCCCGAACCCATCCGAAAAATGAATCGTGATGCCAGTGGCGGTGCCATCCCGAATTACTGGCGGCGATTCCACGCCCTGAAAGTGATAAACCGTCGGGCCATCGGCTGGTCCGGGAATGACACCAATGTATTTTGCTCCGACAACTGTTTCCAAACCCGTGATCCGCGACAAACCGAATTGCGGTCGTTCAATCCAGAAACGGCTGCCTTTTCGCGCCAGTTCGGACGCTTCGCTGTTCAGTCCCACATGAACCGTGACACCTTCCAAACTGGAATTGACAGCTACCTGTCTGACTTCGCCCACATCGATACCGCGGTAACGCAACGTATCGCCAGGCTTGATCCCGAATCCGTCCTCAAAGGCGATCGTGATGGTGCGGCCACCGCCTGACAAAGCCAGGCCAATCAGCACTGCAGCCACTATCAAACAAAACAGCGTGGCGATCCACATTCGAGTGCCGCCGAAGATCTTTTTCCATATCGATACGCGCGGCCGCACTTCCGCTACCGGAAATTCGTCCGGGGATTCGCTGCCCATGTCCTGTATGTCGCCGTCGCTAATCATCCTCTTCCCAGATTACATGAGGATCGAAACAAATTGAGGCAATCATGCTCATTGCCACGCACAGTACAAACGCCACAACCGCTGGTCCAAAATGAAACTCAACGAGATTACCGAGTTTGACCAGCATCACCATAAACGCCAGCAGCATCACGTCCATCATGGACCATTTGCCCGCGTATTCCATCACTTGATAGGTCAGCGACTTGTGACGCCGATGGATAAGACTCAACCAGCTGAGCTCCAACAACAACACGATCTTGGTAATAGGAAACACGACGGAGAATAGCAGCACGACGATGCCCACGAACCAGTCACCATGAGTGATCAGTTCAATCGTGCCGCCCAGGATACTGGACTCATGCCGATGACCAAGCTGGTCGATTCGCAAGATCGGCAACAGCACCGCCGGAAAAAACAACACCAGCGCCCCCAGCGCTGCCGCTGCTGTCCGCAATGCAGACTGCCGCGCATCACGTTCAGTACCAATCGTCATCCCGCACCGAGTGCAAGCAGCGAACTGGTTCGCCGCCATCTCCGGCAAATGATGAATCAGTCCGCAACAATGACAGGCTTTCAAGGAAGGCATAAACAACAGAGGGTGTGAGTAGTGACACTCAATGCTGTGCTGATCATAACCTGTTGAGGCACAAATCGGGAAACCGGCCCATGAGAACGAAAAAGCGAACCACTTTTTTTAGGGTTCTGAACAATTTTTACTTCCAAAATCGGAACGCAAAGTCGTCTAGTTTTCTCGTTGGACATCCGATTTTCCCTCGTGCTTCCTGCGCAATCGAGGTTGTAATCGATGTCCAGGGCCACGGTTAGGGTTCTGATTTGGGACAAGCCATGTGTTGCAGCCGTTTCGTTGGGTCGATCTGCACATTGGTATTGATTTTGGGCCTGTCAGGACTACCTGCAGCGGATGCGCAACCAGTGACATGGTTGGGCGGAAACGGAAACTGGAGTGCCGGAGGTAACTGGTCAAGCGGCAGCCCACCGAACAGTAACACGATTATGGTCTTGCTGGATGACGGAAATCCGGTGAACAGCATTGCTGCATTGGATATCAATGCGGTCATCGAAAGCATCGTGATTGATTCCGGAGACCAACTCAACATCCTTAGCGGCCGCACATTGACCTTGGATGGACCGTCTTCGACTAACAACGGCATTATCGAGTTCAATCCGGTGAATCTCGCAACACTGAATATTGACGGTGATCTGACACTGGGCGGCAGCGGCCGCATGGTGCTGGGGGCTACCGCCAGCAACGCCAGTTTCGTGCAGGGGCTGACCGCCACGGACCGGCTGACCAACGGCATGCATCACACGATCGAGGGCCGGGGCAACCTGGGTAACGACATGATGTCGCTGACCAACGAGGGTCTGGTGATTGGCAACAACTCGGCGGGACCACTGGTGGTTGATCCGGGAAGCGGCGATGTGATTAACAACCACTTCATGCAAGCCGCCGATGGCGGCACATTGCAGCTGAATGCCGGTCTGTTCACCAACACCAATGGCACGATCAAGGCCCTGGCGGATTCCATCGTGAACTTCAACGGTGGCACGATCAGTGGCGGCATACTGAGCAGTACGGGAACCGGCAAGTTCACCGTGGGCAGTGGTCAAACGGGGACCTTGACCGGGGGCTCGATTACCAACGATGCCACCATCGAGTTCAATCCGGTGAATCTCGCAACGCTGAATATTGACGGTGATCTGACGCTGAGTGGCAGCGGCCGCATGGTGCTGGGCGTGACCGCCAGCAACGCCAGTTTCGTGCAGGGGCTGACCGCCACGGACCGGCTGACCAACGGTGCCAACCACACCATCGAGGGCCGGGGCAACCTGGGTAACGACATGATGTCGCTGACCAACGAGGGTCTGGTGATTGGCAACAACGCGGCTGGAGCACTGGTGGTTGATCCGGGAAGCGGCGATGTAATTAACAATAAATTCATGCAAGCCGCCGATGGGGGCACATTGCAGCTGAATGCCGGTCTGTTCACCAACACCAATGGCACGATCAAGGCCCTGGCGGGTTCCATCGTGAACTTCAACGGTGGCACGATCAGCGGCGGCATCCTGAGCAGTACGGGAACCGGCAAGTTCACCGTGGGCAGTAACCAAACGGTGACCTTGACTGGCGGCTCGATCACCAACGATGCCACCATCGAATTCAATCCAGTGGGTCCCGCAACACTGAATATTGACGGTGATCTGACACTGGGCGGCAGCGGCCGCATGGTGCTGGGCGTTTCCGCCAGCAACGCCAGTTTCGTGCAGGGGCTGACCGCCACGGACCGGCTGACCAACGGCATCAATCACACCATCGAGGGCCGCGGCAACCTGGGTAACGACATGATGTCACTGACCAACGAGGGTCTGATCATCGCCAACATCGGCATCTTGGCTATCTCGTTGACCGACAACTATCTGCAAACCGGTGGCATCACCAGACTGGATGGCGGCAACATCTCAACCAGTGTGTTGCTGGATATCCAGGGCGGAATTCTCGAAGGTGATGGATTCATCAATGGAAACGTACAAATCGGAAATACAGCGACCGTCGCACCGGGACTTTCGGCAGGCCAGCTGACGATTAACGGATCGATGGAATTGTTTGATGGAAGCTTGATGGATATCGAGTTGGGCGGATTGGTTCAGGGTGCCCAATATGATTTCTTCGACGTTAACGGGGACGTTGTTCTGGGCGGCGCCTTGCAATTGAGTTTGATCGATGGCTTCGGAGACCTGGTGTTGAATTCCGACAGCTTCACCATTTTGGAATCAAACAATTTGGCTGGCGTCTTTGACAATGTTGCGAACGGGGATTTCCTGGTTACCAGTGATGGTTTGTTCAAATTCCAGGTGAATTACGGGGCGGGCAGTGCCTTTAATGAGAATTACGTGGTGCTGGGTAACGCCACTGCCATTCCAGAACCGTCAGTCTACCTGTTTATGGCGCTCGTAATCGTGCTGCTTCTTGTCCGACGACGTCACCCTTGTTATCCATCGTTGCTGGATTGATTGCTATCACTGGCAAACGTTTCTGTCTCGGACGCGCTGACGGATGATTCTGCATCCACGGGCTCGTGAAAGTTTTCACGTGATTTTTTTCACGAGCGATGACAAACAAAATCCGTTTCAAACAGCAAAAACTTTATTGGTTCAATGGATGCTCTGTACCTAAAATAAAGAATGACGAACCGCTCAACCGATTACCCAACAGCAAGGCACATCGATGTCCACCAATTCCTTCCTTGAACATGCCGTTCACAATCCGCCCGCCCGCGACCTGATGAAAACGAAGCTGATTACGCTCAAGCCGGAAATGGATGTGTTCAAGGCGGTGGAAATCCTCGTGAAAAACAAAATCTCCGGCGCGCCTGTCGTTGACGCCGACAATCGGTTGCTGGGAACGTTCTCGGAAAAGTCGGTGATGCGGGTACTGGTCGTGGCGGCCTACGAACAGGTGCCCACCAATCGCATCGATGCCTTTATGGAAAGGGAACCCTGCACGATCGACGAAAACACGCAACTGGTGACCATGGCCCAGCTATTTCTGAACAAGCATTGTCGACGGCTGCCGGTGCTGCGTGACGGCATCCTCGTAGGGCAGGTTAGCCGACGTGACGTGATCGCTGCAGCGCTAAAAATGGCGCAAAAGGACCACAAAAGCCACTTGCTGTATCTGTCCGCGCTGCGTGACATGGCCGACGCGCCGAACGTGTGATCCGGCGTGACGAGTCGTTAGTGGCAGCCCGTGCAATTACGGGTCTTTAGCAAGGCCGGATCAAGCTTGCCTGACAACATCATGCGTGAATCGTTCCCGTAATCCGAATGGGGAATCTGGTCGACAACCATCTGATAGTAGCCCTTCGCTTTTTCCATGTTGCCGCGACGGTGCCACGCATCTGCCAGGCCGAACAACAGCTCGCCTCTTGCGTGCTCGGAAAGGAACTGAAAATACCCCTGTTCCAATTGCAGCCGGTAGACCGTTTCGAAGTCATAGGTGCTGAGCGCCAGTAATGAATCACGTTCCGCCGGTGGCATCTCCGGATTCGTCGTCAGTCCCATCAGAATCGAGCCGCGAACCAGCAGTGGACCGACGCTGTCCGGCTCGAGCGTTGCCGCCATATTAATTTCCTGCATTCCTTTTTGTCGCAACTGATCGGCCTCTTCGTGCTTTTCCTCTTCTGTTTTCCACTGCGCCGCGATCAGCAATCCCCAACCGTGGAAGGACATGGCACCGGCATGTTGCGGGTTGGTCGCCAATCGTTCTTCACACACGTTCATGGCTTTTTGATAGCGCTCGCGGTCTCCGGCCATTCCGGCAAAAAAATCATCTCGTACGAGCAAGTCAAATCGCTCCTGATCTGTAGAACTGGAACGCGGCAGTTTGCCAGGGGTGGTTGGTTGCGTCTGATCATTTGCCGAGTCGCCTGTTGTCGTTTCGGCGAGCTGACGGTACCGCGTCGCCGCCGCTTCGTCGCCGATTTCGGCAAAGGCAGCCGGCATTCCGGCAATCAGTTTGTGTTGTCGGGACTCGGATAATGATTTCCACAACGCCGGCGCACGGCTGTAAACGAAATCGAGGTCACGCGCTGCATGGCCAGCCAGTCGTTTGCGGTTTTGCGGATCGTGTACCCAGACACCTATAAGTGCCTCGCCGCGATACAGTCTCACGCGAGGCGACTCGGGCGCAGCTGCCACGGCTCGGTCAAGCATCTCCAGACCGCTGGCCCACAATGGCATTCCTTCCTGAAAATTTCCGGCTTCAAACTTCTTCCCACTCTGAAAAACAATTGCTACTCCCTTGATAACCATCGCCAGTGCGTGGTCGGGGCCGGCAGCCAATTCGGCTTCGCACTGTTCGATGATTCGCACCAGGGCCGCATCATCGCCGGCGATGCCGGCCTGAAGATCCGCCTGAACGCGGGCGTCGAACGCCTGCCAGGCATCGGAATCCGTGGCTTGTTGGTTTTCTTCCGCTTGTTGCGTCGTTGCCTCCTCCTGGATGACGTGTGGTAGTGCAACCGCCAGCCCGGCAACAACCGAGAGAACGCCCGTCAGGGCGACCAGTCGAAAGGGCGACAGGGCTCGCCACGAATGCATTGAATTAAGGTTCGTACGCATGGTTATTCCTTTATGTCAGGAGATCGATAATGTTGCAGCGATTCCACCGGTACGCACAAGTCGAAGGTGGTGTCGTGACCCTGGATCGCGTTTAGACGCACAATCGGCGGATAGTTGCGCGGCTGGAATCCGCCAAACGGCATCCAGCGGGCATACAAATCGCGGTAACAATTACCGATCGTCTGAATCGGTCCGCGATGTTCCATCACAGCGTAGGTGCCTCCGGCAAGAAACTGCATTCCGACACCCGACTCCGGCTCAAAGGATTCGGTCACTTCCACACAAGCGTCATAACGAAGTTTGTCGTGAGGAGTGATTTCCGGTTCGTCGTAGGCAATGGCCCATTTGGGGTCGAGAGGCAGCCCGCGTTGGCCCAGCCACTCGAGCAATTCCTGCCAGATCCTTCCGGCCTGCCAGTACGGTCCCACGTGGCGGATAAACGCGACTGGCGTGCGGGGCAGGGTCGTGATGGTCACCCGCGCGGACAAATCAACATCATCTGCCGACGCGTCAGTTAGCGGGCGGCCAGTGGATTTATCCGGTTCGGACTTTCGTAACATGAGTTGCTTTTTGAAGGTTGAACGATATTGCGTCGGTGCCACGCCGAATTGTTGCCGGAAAGCCCGGGCAAACGACTCAGCCGTTTCGTAACCGACGCGAATAGCAATCCCTGCGATGGCAAGTTCGGTACAGCTCAACAATGCTGCACTGCGTTCCAGCCGCAATCGTTTCACGTAACCCATCAGCGGTTCCCCCGTGAGTCCGGCGAAAATCCGGTGGAAGTGGTACTCGGAGAAACAGGCAACGCGCGACAGGTTTTCCACTGTCAAATGCTCGCCAAGATGCTGCTCGATGTAGCGTTGTACGTCGAGTACTCGCTGGCGGTAGATGCGAATACTTTCTGCGACTTGCTGTTGACGGTTCATACAAGATGATACCCGTCAAACGGCCTGTGGTTTCTGACCGATCTTGCGGACTTTCTACAACCGCCCCACGCGCTGGATTACGGGCGTAAGTCTGCCAGTCGGACGCTCCAGCCCCACTGGACCGTGGAAGGATATCTGGCTTCCTCATTGGTGTCCGCAGTCAACAGTAGCCTGCACTGATCGCGGTTCAACGACCACCGGGCATTCGGCGATTCCAACTCCAGTCGTAATCCGTTCACAGTGAAGAGAATCCTGTCGTCGGTTACATCAAAATCGCAATTCCGGCCAACTCGCCAAAGACAACCAATTGGCATCCACGATGCCATGCGGCAGGCGTAGTCGCCGCGAATACCGCCGTCATCGATGCATTGAAAAGCAACTGACCAATGACTGCGTCCCGACATGCCGACGCCGAGCAGCGTTTGGCATCCGTCGTGAACTTCACGCACCAGCTCCTGAAGGGGGGGGCTTGGTGGTCCCTTGTCATGCGGGCCATCGATCGACTCCAGCAGAGTGAATGATTCGTTGCCCGTGCTTGCGGCCAGCCGGTGGGCAAACAAATCGCCAAAGGATTCGAACTGCAGTTGCAGTGCCGTTTTCTCGCTCAACGGGCAATGCAATTCAAATTCGGGCCTGGTGGTCGGTTCGTTCATTCAACTTGTTACGATTGTCCAGTAAAGGCAAATCATCTATTTGGGTGAGCGGCTCGGACGGAGCCTCGCCTCCCGTTCAAGCCGGAGTCGCAGTTGTCGATCTACGCTTCCGCCTTGACACGCCAGCGCAGGTAGGCGTCCAGAAACGGCTGGATTTCGCCGTCGAGGACCTTGCCAAAATCGCCGATCAGGTGACCGGTGCGCGCGTCCTTGACGCGTTGGTCCGGGTGCAGGAAATAGTTGCGAATTTGCGAACCGAATCCGACGCGGGGCCGGTTCTGGTATTTGGCCGCTTCTTCTTCCTCGCGTTTGGCTTCTTCCAGTCGTGCCAGCTGGGCTCGAAGCATCTTCCACGCAGTGGCCCGGTTCTTGTGCTGGCTGCGTTCGCTTTGACACTGCACAGCGATCCCGGAGGGGGCGTGGGTCAAACGGACGGCGCTGTCGGTCTTGTTCACATGCTGCCCACCAGCACCGCTGGCCCGGTAGGTATCTTCACGAACCTCCGATTTGTCGATCTCGATTTCCACGGCTTCAGAAATTTCCGGAGAGACATCAACGGCGGCAAAGCTGGTTTGGCGTTTGCCATCCGCGTTGAAAGGGCTGATCCGTACCAGTCGGTGCATACCATCCTCGCCCTTGAGATACCCAAACGCCATCGGTCCGCGAATCACGATGGTGACACTGTTGATACCAGCCTCATCGTTTTCGTTCTTGTCCATTAAGCCGACGCTGTAATCATTTTTCTGGGCCCACTGGGTGTACATCCGCAGCAGCATGTCGGCCCAGTCGTTGGCGTCGGTCCCGCCGTCGCGGGCATTGATCGTCAGGATCGCTCCGCAATCGTCGTGCGGACCGTTCAGCAGCGACTTGAGTTCCAGGTCTTCCAGCGACGCTTCCAGTTGATTCAGTTCCGTTTCGACTTCCTGTTCGATTTCGGGATCTTCCTCGGCCATTTCCAGTAGCGCATCCAGGTCGTTGCTGGAATCAATGAGTGTCGAGAGCGGACCGACAATGGCTTTGAGCGACTTCAGTTGCGCAACGATTTCCTGGGCGGATTCCTGGTTGTCCCAGAAACCGGGAGCCGCCATTTTTTCATTCTCGATAACGCGAATTTGAGCTTCCTTGGCAGCATAGTCAAAGACTGTCCCGCAGCTGCGTAATGCGTTGCCGGATCGAGTTGGCGCGATCAAGGAATTCGGCGTTCACGGAAATCGGCTCCTGAAACAAAATGGGCCATGGCCCGGGGACAGTCGACTCGGAAACAATGAGTCCGTTGCGTAACAAGGATAGAAAAAAACGGCCTGGGGGAAAGGCCTGCACGCTTTGTGACGGTCGACTTCCTCGAATACCGGCCGGTCGATTCCCAAAAATTTGACCGGCCTTTTGCCGGCGTTTACAGTGATATCCCACGATCGAGTTAAGTGGACTGCAGGTGGGCTGACAGCGTTTGTACCGGGTATCACGACCGCCAGCAGGAAACGACGGTGGATAGTGGGCCGGGGAAAGACGACGCCGCTGGCTTCGTATAATATAGATGCGACGGTGGCCCGGCGATTCTCGATGCAACGCCCGCTTGCCACGTCCGCGGTTGCCGGATTCTGCACGATCCAGCACCACCACGCGCGACAACTGACGTCAGACAGACGGAGAACGGAAAATGGGATCACCCAAGAAAAAAGAGGATCCAGCCGCCGCCGCGGGAAAGGACGTTTCCACGACCGCCGAGGCGTTAAAGGCACGATTGCTCAAAGCGTCCTCCGACAACGAAGTTGACAAGTATTTCCGGGCGCTGGTCAAGCTGGAAGGCAGCGACTTGCACATGAAGGTCGGCCAGCCGCCGATTATCCGGATTCACGGTACGCTCAAGCCGCTGAATCGCGAGTCGATCGGTGCGGAAGAAATGATCGACCTGTTGCTGCCCATGCTGGATGACCGGACACGGAAGATTTTTCATGAGACCGGCGGTGCCGACTTTGCCTATGTTGTCGATGTGGATGGCGAGAGTTGGCGTTTTCGTGTGAACATGCTGCAGCAGCTGGGCCGGCTCGGTCTGGTCGCGCGACGCGTCAACAACTTCATTCCCAACTTTGAAGGCCTGCACCTGCCGCCGGTGATCGAGACGCTGTGTCACCACGATCAGGGTATGGTGTTGCTGGCCGGAGTCACCGGTTCCGGCAAGAGTACCACGATCGCCTCGATGTTGAACTACATCAACCGGCACTACGTGAAACACATCCTGACGCTGGAAGATCCCATCGAGTTTGTATTTCGTGATGAAAAATGCCTGATTAACCAGCGGGAAGTCGGCATGGATGTGGTCGATTTCAGTATCGGCATGAAGCATGCGGTGCGTGAAGACCCGGATATTATTCTGGTCGGCGAGATGCGTGACGAAGAAACATTTATGACAGCTATTCACGCCGCCGAGACCGGTCACCTGGTGTTTGGCACGATTCACGCGTCAACTGGTCCGTCGACAATCGGCCGGATTCTGGATTTGTTTCCCGAGGAAATGCACTCGGCGATTCGCAGCGCGATTGCCATGAATATGAAAGCGATCGTTGCCCAGAAATTGCTGCCGAGTATCAGGGAAGGCGTGGGCCGCGTGCCCACCGCCGAGATTATGACGTTCAATCCGACCGTGCGCAAGCTGGTGCTTGAAGAACAGGATCACAAACTGGGCGATGCCATTCGCATCGGCGTGGAAGAAGGGATGCAGGATTCCACGATGAGCCTTAAACAGCTCGTCGATGACGAGTTGATTGACCGTCCCACCGCATTCCAGGTTGCCCCGAACCGGGATGCCCTGAAGATGGCCCTCAAGGGAATTAATGTTTCGCAGCCTGGAATTCTCTAGGCTCTGCCCCGTAATTTGGGAGCCTCGACCTCCCGGAAAATGAATTAAAGTTCAGAGCCTTAAACAATATGACCTCACGCCTGGCCGCGCTTGCCACGTTCGTTGCCTGCTTTGTGTTTGTGGCGGGCCTTGCTGCTCCGCTGTTCGCGCAGTCGGATTGGCCACCCTATCCGTCGGCCGGTGGTGAACACGACATCGTGCGTGGCGCCGGAGGTTACTTTAGCTGGATCAAGCTGCTGCTGATCGTGGTGATCTTTCTTGCCTGGGTTAAGGCAGCCGACTGGATCAACCGCGACGCCGTTCGGTTTTCCGAACACACTGGCATGTCGGCAGACGTCTTCAATCCCATTATTGTGTTCAGTTTTGTGGCTGGATTCCTCGCCGTGCTGTGCATACCGATTTTTATCGCCGGCTACGCGGTTTATCTGGCAGGAGCCCTGTTGCCTCCGGGGATCTATGCGTTGCAACGACGCGGCAGAATTCCCGAGGAAGCCAAAACCGGAAAGCTGTTTGCCGAGGACGTCGGAGCCAGTACCGTGCCTGTCACCATCAAGGCGGCCGGGCGGACCGGTGACGAGTCACAATCCAATTTGATCCGCGCGCGGCAATCGCCCGTGTTCGACTTTACCAGCCAGATGTTGCTGGACGCAATCAACAGTCGCACCGATCAGATTTTGCTGGATTACACTCGCGACACGGTTGCAGTGCGCAATCAGGTCGACGGAATCTGGCACCAGATGCCTGTGCTGGATCGGGAGTCCGGTGACGGCGTACTGTGGGTGCTGAAAACCCTTTCAAATCTCAATCCCGCTGAACGCCGTCAACAACAGCGTGGCCAGATCGACACCAAGGCGGGTCGCGAGAAAGTCCAGTTTGACATCACAACCCAGGGTGTCCCGACAGGTGAGCGTGTGCTGATCAAATTGCTGCGGGAAACCAAGCTGACGCTGGACCTGGAAAAACTTGGCATGGCTACCGAAATGCTGGAATCTCTCAAGTCAAAACTCGATAGCAGTGGTCTTGTGATCATTTCGGCGCCACCCGGACAGGGACTGTCGGCCTCCTGGGGCGCTGCGCTCAATGAAGCCGACCGCTTCACTCGGGACTTTGTCGGTGTTGTCGAGCTGGATGACCGCGAAACCGAACGCGAGAACATCCATGTGGAACGACTGGATATCCGTGGTGGCAACAGTCCTTCCAGCATCCTGAAGACAATGATCCTCAAGCAACCCAACGCCTTCGTTATGCCCAATCTGGCCGACAAGGAAACGACCGACATGCTGACAAGCCAGGTAGTTGACGATCAAAGGACCCTGATTACCCAGGTCCAGGCATCATCTGCGCCCGAAGCGATGTTGCGGGTTTTTGCCATGGCAGGCGATCGCGGGCAGTTGGCCAAAGCCGTCACGGCCGTTACCTGCCAGCGACTGGTACGGCGGTTGTGCGACAAGTGCAAACAGCCGGTGCAGGTGAATCCCCAGGCGATCCAGCAAATAGGAGGTGACCCCGAGGTGCACACCGTGATTTATCGCGATTACCAGTTGCCGCCAATGGAACAGCGCGTGGACGAACAGGGCAAACCTGTGCACATGGAACCCTGCAAGGCCTGTGCAGGCATCGGATTTCGTGGTCGCACGGCCATTTATGAATTACTGTTGGTAGATGATCCCATTCGTCAGGCGCTGGTCAAATCACCTAAACTGGAGACGATTACTCAAGTGGCGCAACAAAGCGGCAACTTAACATTGATGCAACAAGGCTATCGCGCTGTGCTGGAAGGACGCACGTCGTTGGCTGAAGTTCAGCGCGTTCTCCAACCTCAACAACAAGGCCAGGCAAAAAGGTAAATCGGCACCGAAATGTCAGAAGGCGAAGAACTCAATCCTGTTCCCATTGATCAACTGCCGCCGATCAAGTTCGCGGCCGCGGGCGACACGGCCGATTTGCGCGAGGCCAATCTGCAAGCCGTGCAGCCTTCGCCCGGTTACAGCTATCTCGTCGTCATGGTGGCCGACGCCATTACCAAGCGGGCTGATCTGGTCCTGATGGACTTTACATCCAACGCCGTCGGCGTGCGTTATCAGGTGGACGGCTTGTGGCACAACATGCCCACGATGCCGAGAACCTCCGGTGACTACATGCTGGCTTCGCTGAAGCAACTCGCCGGGCTGGATTATCGCGAGCGACGGGCCCGTCAGATTGGCAAGTTTCAGGCCGAGTACCTGAAGAAGAAACACAAGTGCCGGGTGACCAGCCAGGGCGTCAGTTCCGGAGAACGTGTCGCGCTGGTCGTAGATCGTGAAAAGCCGCCGCTGGAAAACGTGGAGGACATTGGCATGCGGCCCGGCATGCAATCCCAACTGGTCAAGCTGATGAATGAACCGGCCGGTCTGATCATGTTCAGCGGATTGCCTGGCGACGGATTGTCCACGACCTGGCGCGCTGCCTTGCAGTCCACCGACCGATTCATGCGTGACTTTTTTGTTGTCGAGGAGCAATCCAGACAGGAACCCGAGATCATCAACGTCACTCGCGAAACCTACGACTCATCGACAGGTGATACGGTCCACAGTGTGATGAGGTCATTGATGCTGCGTGAACCCAACGTCGTGGCCTTCACCGAAATGGCAGACGGATCATCGCTGGATGAACTGAGCAAGTTATCCAACAAACACGAACTGACGACGTTTTGTCGCCTGCCGGCGCGTCACGCCGTGGAAGCCGTCATGCGGGGACTCATGCTAAAACCGAATGTTCCGGAATTCGCCAGGGCCCTGCGGGCCGTTACGGGACAACGATTGCTCCGCCTGTTGTGCCAGACTTGCCGGCAAGCTTACCAGCCCAATCCCAACTTGATCGCCCAGCTGGGACTGCCTCCAGCACGAGTTCCCGTCCTGTATCGACATTTTCAGCCAGCGCCCGAGCAGGTGATGGACGCCCAGGGGCGGCCGATTGAAATTGAACCGTGCGAAAACTGTGGTGGCCCCGGCTATTTCGAGCGGACCGGAATCTTCGAGTTGTTGCTGGTCGATGATCGCTTCCGCGCAGCCATGCAGGATCCCGAGCCGAACGTGCAGAAACTGGCGGCCGCAGCGCAGCAATCCGGGCATATTACCTTGCGTGAGGAAGGCATCGTGCTGGTGGCTCGCGGTGACACGTCGCTGGAAGAGTTGCAACGAGTGCTCAAGAAATAAAACGTAATCCCATACAACCGATTGTTAACGTGAACGACCTGGCATGACCACTGCGCTGTGCATTCTGACCCTGATTGCGATACCCGCTGCCATGTGGTTTCTGGGTTTGTGGAACAATGTGATCACGTTCGTAAATGTCGTGCTGGCCGCCATTATCGCGACCAATTTTTTTGAGCCCATGGCTGATCGACTGGACGGTGGCGCCAGCAGCTACACGTACCTGCTGGATTTTGTCTGTTTGTGGCTGCTGTTCTTCTTCTCGTTTGTGGTCTTGCGAACACTTACAGATTTTCTCAGTAAGTATCGCCTGCAATTCAACGTGTGGCTGGACATGGCCGGTCGGACCGTGTTTTCATTTGCCACCGCCTGGGTGTTCATCTGCTTTATGGTGTTTACGTTGCACACAGCTCCCTTGCCCGTGGATTCGTTCCAGGAATTCCCGGATTCCACCAATTTTGCGGGCAGTCCCGACCGGCTGTGGCTGGGATTTATGCAAAGTCGTTCGCGTGGCGGCATGGCAGCGGCCCTCAACAGTCCCTTGATGCCGGAATACAATACGGGCGAGCTGCATTCGGATGATCAGGATCTGGAATGCCGCGTGTTTGATTCCCGCAGCGACTATATCTACAAATACCACGAACGACGGGCCAGGCTTTCCGAACAGGAGTCATTGCGTGTTAACCGTTAACGAAGCGCTCGGCAGTCACGCCCGGTCTTCTTTCAGGATTACAACAAGACCGTGAACAACGCTCTCGAAATAGAACTGCCTGACAGGGAAGAGATCGAATATCGGCCATTCAACCCACTGGCCATGCTCGCCCTGGTACTGGCGCTGATCGGTGGTCTGACGGTTGCCACATTGTTTTTGTTGCCGATCAACATTTTGGCAGCCGTGCTGGCAATTCGGGTGATTCGCGGGTCTGGCAACGACGGTCGTTTCAGTGGTGGAGGCGTGGCGGTCCTGGCCCTCTTTTTGGCCATCGTTACAGGGGTCATGGCATTGACCTACAACTTTGGTCGCGACTGGTACATCAAGAGCACTGCCCGGCGATATTCGATGATTGTGATGCAGGAACTGGCCAACGGGCGTCCCGAATACGCGCTTTCCTATGGCGTGGATTACAACCATCGCATGCTTCCGGGTTCCGATCTGAAAAAGTACTACGAGGGTGTGGACGCAAAGATGGGTGAGCCAATGGAGCCCTGGCGGCACCTGCAAACCTGGCTGGGCAAGAACCCGACCCGGCAACTTTACGGCGACGGGATGCGTGGCAAGCTGGAATTCCTGGGCTACGGCGAACACAAACGGGGTCCGGATTGGGAACACGTGAACGTGAGATACCGCTACACTCCGGATTCACCCGATTTTGAGCTGGTCGAGTTTCGGATTGAGATGCTGCGTCGCGATTGGGGCAGACCCTACGATTGGCAATGGCGTTTTCGTGATTTCTGGGTGGAAAAGGGACCCAAACAGGGCGTAATTACCATTGGCCGACCACCGGGTGACAAGGGTACCCCCACTGGGCCACCTCGTGGCCCGCAAAAAAGGCCCGGCCCGCAAAAGTGATTGGTGAATTGCCGGGATCCCTGTTCCTGCCGCGTGCAAAAAAAAGGCAGGCCAATGCGGCCCGCCTTTCCGGTAAGTCGTAAACAGCGAAAGCAAAACAGGGTTTATTGATCGCCCTCGTCGTCGGCGTTTTGGTCGTCGTCGGATTTGTCGCCGTCGGATTTTTCGTCAGCTGCGTCTTCGTCCGATGTTTCACCGGTCGCGGGTTCTTGTTGCTCGCCGGTTTCCTCGGTCGACGATTCTTCTTCCGATGACTCCTTGTCGCCACCGGCTTCCTCGTCATCGTCCCCGTCGTTGTTTCGCGGAGGTGTGGGAGGTCGCGCCCCTGCGCCGCCACCGATGTTCAGATTCGGTGGATTCATATTCATGACAATGGTTTCTTTTTCCTTGGGGAAGTTCTCTTCCACATCCAGCGGCATGTCGGCAGCTGCGGACAGGTAGAACAGTTTCCCTTTCAGGTCCGGCTTCTTCTCCACGAGTCCGGGTTTCAATTTGGTGAAGACAACGTGGATGTAGTGGCTTTTGAACAGCAATCCACTGGGCCAGCGATAGGTATGAACCACGCATTCGTCGTGCAGTGTTTCGTCAATGGCCGCTGGTTCGCGGCCCATCAGCGACTGAATGTCCTCACTGGTCTTTTCACCCGATTTGGAACTGGCATCAACCGACTTGATCTTTTCCCAGGCCGACTGAAATTGTGGTCGCGCGTAGGCGAATTCAAAAATACAACCTGCTCCTACCACGATGAGGAACAGCACCAGAATGATCAGTCGCGCCGACGAACCCTTGCGGGTTTGCTGCTGCTGTTGATCGGTTTGCTCATTTGTCATTACGCGGGCCTCAAATGTCAGAATATCTGTGAATTATCGATTTTATCCGGGTTGCCGCCTATTCTAATGACGGATCGTGAATCGTGGAGACGGAAACCGTCGATTGCCTGGAATTTTGCCGGAGTTGCCGCAGCGGTTCGTACCGAGGTTTACCCACGCAGTCAGCCGATCGCGGATCAAGTGCGGGCTGCCAGCAAATCCAGCAACCTGCCCGGTGAACCCATGGCGTTGTAGCCGCCATCAACGTGGAGAACTTCACCAGTGACTCCCAACGACATGTCGGATAACAGGAACATGCCTGTTCGGCCGACTTCGTCATGAGTTACATTACGGCTCAGCGGTGCCATGTGTTCGTAAAGGTGCAGCATCTCACCGACCCCCGCCGCTGTGCCGGCCAGTGTCTTGAGAGGTCCTGCACTGAGTGCATTGACGCGGATGCCACGCGGACCCAGATCAAAAGCCAGATAACGCATAGTGGCTTCCAGGGCTGCCTTGCAAATGCCCATCACGTTGTACCCCGGTACGCATTTCTCGCCACCAAAATAGGTCATGCAGGCCACCGCCGCCGAGTCATTCAGGATGTTGCGGGCGCCATGGCACACGGCAATCAGACTGTACACGCTGACGTCCATCGCCATTTTGAACCCATCGCGGCTGGTCTCGATCGTGTCCCGTTGCAAGTCCGCGCGGTCGGCAAAGGCAATACTGTGTAGCAAAAAGTCCAGTCCGCCCAGTTCCTGCTCGGCGGTTTGCATCACGCTGCGGATCTGGTCGTCATCCTCCACATTTAGCGGTACGAGGAATTTGGCGTTGGGGTGACCATCGATGCATTTTTCGACGCGTCGCCGGTTCTTTTTTCGTTCGTCGTCCGGGCGATCGGGCAGATGGGTAAATCCGCACTGGCCACCTTCAGCCATGATCTGTTCGGCAATCGCCCAGGCGATGGAGCGATCATTGGCCACACCCAGAATCAAACCTTTTTTGCCTTCAAATAACCCCATATCCCTCTCTCCGTGCCGCCGCCAACCATTGTTCGGCGGACTCAAAATGACTACGATCCAGGCTCATCCAGACGACCCGCTTTGACGACAGATGCGTCCTGGTGACGACATGCCGTGGGCGGCTATTCTAACGATCATTTCCAATGGCGGCGAGTTGCATTGCCGGTTTCGAGCGTATTCCTGAGCCATGCCAACGCTTTCCCACCAATTGACCAGCGACTCGATCGGGCTGCGATTGTTGCCCGGTTTGATCGACAAGGTCGTTGATTCCAGTAACTCCGGCGAATTCCTGAATCGGGCCCTGCAACAACTGGTCGATCACCAGGGAATTGACGGAGTCGCCATTTCGGGGGCCAGCGTGGTTCGCGGCATCAAGGGTACCTGGCGACGCCGCGCCGGTGCCGGTTCTGAAACAGACCTGCCCACCGAACTGCTGGCTGATGTGCTGGACCAGTACCAGCCATTGAGCAAGGATTCTGCCAGCGCCACGCCCTTGTTCGCCGAACGGGCCGCAGACTACGTGTTTGTCATCTACGCCAACAAGCCGGTTCCGTCCCCCGCCCTGACCAGCCTCGCGGCCGCCCTGGCTGCCGGATATGACATCACCCGCCAATTTGGTGAAACCCGACAACGCGCCGAACGGTTGTCGGCCATGCTGGAAATGACTGTGCGCTGGAATCAGTCACACGAAACCGACGAACTGTTGCAGACGATGGTAGAAACGTCCACCCAGCTGCTGGATGCCGAGCGAGCGACGATCTTCCTGCTGGATCCCAATTCGGGAATCCTGATTGGCCGTCCGGCCCTGGGGGTGGAGGGCGGTGAGTTACGAGTTGCTCAGGGAGCCGGCGTGGTAGGACAAGTGGTGCAAAGTGGAGAGCCGCAACGCATCGATGTCGACATCGAAAACGAACAGGCCCAGATTGATCGTACGGTCGATGCGCAAACCGGTTTTGTTACCCGGTCGCTGGTTTGCGTGCCCATGTTTGACCAGCAGGGCGAAACGTTAGGCGCCTTCGAACTGCTGAACAAACGTGAAGGCAATTTCACGCAAGCCGATCAGGATGCGCTCGGCGAGCTGGCAGGCCACGCTGCGGTAGCCATCAACAATACACAGCACGTCGAGAATCTGAGGACCATACAGTGTCACATGGCCGATCAGGCGGCCGAAAAGGTTCAGTTGATCGGAGACAGCGCTGTGATGCAAGCGCTCAAGGAGACCATCCACCGCGTCGCTGACACGGAATTGGCCGTTCTGACGCTGGGTGAAAATGGGACGGGCAAGGAAGTCGTTGCCCAGATGATCCACTATCTAAGTCCGCGACGTGACAACGTGCTGGTGGCTGTCAACTGTGCCGCTATCACCGAGACATTGCTGGAAAGTGAATTGTTCGGTCACGAGAAAGGTGCGTTCACGGATGCACACGAAGCTCGACAGGGCAAGTTCGAGCTGGCTGATGGGGGTACGTTGTTCCTCGATGAAATTGGCGACATGAGCCCTGGCGGACAGGCCAAACTGTTAAGGGTGCTGGAAGAGAAAGTGGTCGTGCGAGTCGGCGGATCGCAGCCTATCCCGACCGATGCCCGCGTGATTGCTGCGACGAATCAGGATCTGGGGCAGCTGGTGCGAGAGAAAAAGTTCCGCGAGGACCTGTTCTTCCGGTTGAATGTAGTCACGTTGCAACTGCCGCCTCTGCGGGAACGCGGTGAAGACATCACCACGTTGGGCCAGCATTTCCTCAAGGACTTCTGTGCCCGGGCCCGGCGTCCGGTTCCCAAATTTACGGCCGCGGCCCGCAAGAAACTGATCGCCCACAACTGGCCGGGCAATGTGCGTGAATTGAGGAACATGATGGAGCGGCTGGCCTATCTGTTTAATGGCGAAAAGGTGGATGCCGGCGATCTGTCCTTTGTCATGGCACCGGGGCAGGATGAATCGGTGGTGCCTATGGACCTGCCACTGGCCGAAGCTACGCGGCAGTTCCAGGCTGACTATATCCAGCGACATATCAAGCGAGCCCAGGGCAATATGACCGACGCGGCCGAGCGAATGGGCCTGCATCGATCCAACTTGTACCGCAAAATGAAACAGCTCGGCATGGACCAGGAAGAAGAGTAGGGGAGAGTCCTCCTGACCTGTTTTCTGCGGTCTGCAGTCTCCGGCCTACAGCCTTTTTAGCCCTCGACCACCTGCCGCTGGTCGGCTAAAATCCCCGATTCGCCACGGCACTCTCATTCCTCAAACCAACCAAAACCATGTACGCGATCATTGCTGACGGTGGACGTCAATACAAAGTAGAAGAAGGCCAAACGCTGGAAGTCGATTTGCGTGAAGCCAATCCTGGCGATGAGCTTACTTTCAATCGTGTACTCGCCGTTTCCGATGATGACGGTTTTCGCCTCGGGCAGCCGGAAGTCAGCGGCGCCACGGTTTCGGCCAAAGTGCTGGACCAGACCAAGGGCAAAAAGATCTACGTGCAAAAGTTTCGTCGCCGCAAAAACAGCAAACGACGCACGGGACATCGCCAGAAGTATCTCCGCGTGCGGATCGAAAAGATCGCCTAGCTCTGTTCGATTCATGTGATGCGGTTCGTCTGCTTTCAGGCCCGTCCCTCCCGGACGCGTTGCCAAACACGAATTTCTTGACCCGCGCTACGCGCAGTGCTCCAATAAGTTCACTAACGAACTTACCGGGAGCCAGCAAATGTCAACCGATCAACCGGCGAAAACGCCAAGTCCCCGTGCCGGATACGAATTCGATGCGCAACAAAACCAGACCATAGGCGAGCTGGCTGGGGCCATGAAATGGGTGGCGGTGCCGCTAATCCTGGTTGGAGCGATGTATGCGGTGTTGGCGGTAATCCAGCTGATCACCGCATTTCAGAATTGGGAGTTGCTGTTTCCCGCGTTGATGATCGCCTTGGCCGCAGTTCTGTATCTGGTACTGGGGTTCTGGACCAAACAGTCTTCGGAGGCTTTCAGCGCCGTCGTTGCAACCAGCGGCAATGACATCGGGCACCTGATGACGGCACTGGACAACCTGCGAAAAAAATATTCCTTGCTGAGCTTGATCGTAAAGATCTATGTCGTGCTGCTGATCATTGGCCTGATCGTCGGTATTGTGATGCTGGTTGCCAGCTATACGGGGCCACCGGCCGGGTAGTCCGGTTTGCACCGGCCGTCACCCTTCGGTATCCGATCGCCGCATGCCCAGATCCGACAGCAGTTTCGGAAGATATCCAATCATCAGACCAACCACCAGGCCCATTCCGTGCGCCCAGTTGGCGACGTTCATACCGGTCATCTCGGTAAAGTCCGGCGCCATGCAAATCAACATCCAGATCAACAAGACGGCGATCGTGATCGGTGAGACAAACATCCCCGATTTGGGATCAAACACCATCTTCATCCACACATAGCCAAACAGGCCGTAGATAACTCCAGACATGCCACCCATGATAATGGACCAGTGATTGCCGAGATTTTCGATGGGGATCCCGTCGAGGTGTTCCGGTACCAGCGCGCCACTGATGTTGGAGGGAATGGCAATTAGCGCCACCAGGATGGCCATCCACAATGCACCGTAGCGCGATTCGACCTGGCGGCCAAAAACCACCAGCCAGTACATATTGAACAGCAGGTGGAACACGCCGAAATGAATGAACGCCGGTGTGATGGCCCGCCAAACCTCTCCGCCAGTCAGACTACCCATTCGCAAACGGGTGTTGAATCGGTCGAGTCCTTCGGTGCCAACCAGGTCGACCGCTTGCTGCTGGGTCAATGACGCCAGGGAAAGGGCCTGAAAAGTGTCACCGCTAATTGAGTCACCAAAGTTGGTAATCAGAGACACGATAACGCAAATCACGATCATCGCGATCGTCAAAGGGGCGGCCTTGGTGATCGGAGCATTCCACCGTTCATTCATCTGCATCTGGTTGGCCCGTACCTCCTGCAGCTTCTTTTCCTGCTGACGAGCAATGCGGTGAGCTTCATCCACCGCCGCTCGATATTCGGCCGCGTCCGGGCTATTGCGGAACTCTTCCAGATGTTTGGTAGCCTTGTCGATCTGGTCCTCGTCGCGAATCCACAGCTCCCACCGACCGTCTTCCTGTTCGCAATGCGACGATATTCCGTGCGTCATCAGGAACGCAGAGAAACGCTCGGCGTGGGTCTTGGAATCGAGATGACCAATCAGTCGCATGGGTTTGCTCGCAGGGGACAGCAAACGGACTGATAAGTCACGCTAGCTGGGATTCAGAAGAGCCGGGCTCACGGAAAGCACTAATTTATCCAATCCACCCGTTTCTACCAACCGTTGTTGGGTTGTGGTTTCAACTTCGAACTTGCCAGAAACCACGGATTCCGCCACAGTCCCCGCGCGATGCTGCGCCTGCTCCCTGATGTCCACCCGTGATTTCCTTGTAGTCAATGTGTTAACAGGCAAGCCATGTCAACCGATTCCCACTCATCATCGACCAGCCAGCCGGGGACGCCTCACGGTCGGCTTTTCTCCGTTGGTCCCTCGCCATCCGATCAAGAATCATCACCGCCTATTGACCGCAAGCTGATCCAGGAAACACGCGATCAGATCCGGGCCATGGTGGACGAGATAACCACGCTGGCCCAATCCGACTGCCCGCCCGAAGAGTTTCACCGCGGATTTCTGACGCGAACGGTCGGCGCACTGGCCTCGGTGGGAGGTGCGATCTGGAGCTGCAATGAAAATGGATTGTCACTGGAGTACCAGATCAATCTGTCGCAAAGCGGGCTGGCCGACGATCCCTCCGCGCAACAGGCCCATGGGAAATTGTTGCATCAATTGATTGAAGCCGGGGAGCCAGCTTTGGTTCAACCCAACAGTGGCTTGTCAGAAGAAGATCAGGCCAGCAACCCTACCGAACTTTTACTGGTCACCGGTCCGCTGATGGTGGAACAACAAGTTGTCGGGCTGGTGGAAATCTTTCAACGCCCCGGTGCCGGGCCCACCACGCAACGGGGTTACTTGCGCTTCCTGGTGCAGATGTGCAAGGTAGCCAGCGATTACCTGACGCACGATCGCCTGCAACACTACTCCGACCAGCAAACGATGTGGCATCGCATGCAATCGTTTGTCCGTTCGATTCACGGCAGTCTGCGTACACGCGACACGGTCTACGCAATTGCAAACGAAGGTCGACGCCTGATCGAATGCGATCGTGTCAGTGTGGCCATCCAGCAAGGGCCACGAATGCATGTGCAGACGATCAGCGGGCTGGACACCATCGAGAGGCGCGCCGAGCAGGTCAAGAAACTCTCCCGACTCGCCACCACTGTGGCGCGCGGAGGCGAAGCGATGTGGTACTCCGGAGACGACACCCATCTGCCGCCGCAAATCGAAAAGCAGCTGCACCAGTATCTCGATGTTTCCCATTCCAAATTGGTGGCCATCGAACCGTTGCGGGAGATCATCCCGCCACGCAATGATGAGGAAAACGATGGCGAGGCCGAACCGCGAACCGGAAAGATCATCGGGGCGCTTATTGCCGAACAGCTCAGCGACGATCGGGAAACCCCTCATCTGCGCAACCGCGTGCAAACTGTCGTGGCGCACAGCAACGATGCACTGACCAATTCACTGGCTCACAGCAACATGTTCCTGGCACCGCTCTGGACGTGGCTGGGCAAGTCGGCGGCCCTCACCAGCGCTCGCAATCTGCCCAAAACGCTACTGGCACTGGCCGTGGTCACACTGGCGATTGCTGCATTGTGGCTGGTGCCGTATCCGTTCACTCTGGGTGCCAATGGACAACTGACGCCGGAAAACCGCAGCGAAGTCTATGCCGAGATGGATGGCGTCCTGCAGCAACTGTTGATCCCTGAGGACCCGGACACGATTGTCAACGTCGGTGAAGTGCTGGCTGTCATGACCAACAACGAACTCATGGTCAAGATCCGCAACTTGCAGGGCCAGTTCGATACCGCGCAGGAAGAAGTCAACAAACTCAAACGCGCCCAGCACCTGCAAATGACGCCCGTCGAACAACGCATGATCGAAGGTGACTTGGCCAAGGCTCTGGAAACCCGGGATAGCCTGCAGCGACAACTGGAACTTGTCATGGGTCAGGCAGAGATGTTGCACGTGCGAGCTCCGGCCGCCGGCCGCATTTTTAACTGGCAACTGCGGGAGAATCTTTTGCGACGTCCCGTGCTCAAGGGCCAGAACCTGATGACCATCGTGCATCCGGATACCGCCTGGCAAATCGAACTGGAGTTCCCCGAGAAACGTGTCGCTCACCTGATGCGAGCACAAAACGATTCAGGGGAACCCCTCAAGGTGACATTCACGCTTGCTTCCCATCCCGGAAGCGAGTTCACGGGCCATGTTGCCGGCATCGACAACAAGCTGGACGTGCGCAGTGACGATGGCAATTCGGTGCTGGTGCGTATTGCTTTCGATGGCCAGCAACTGCCTGATGACTTGTTGCGCAGTGGCACCCGCGTCACCGCTCAGGTGCATGCCGGACAACGTTCGCTGGGCTACGTCTGGTTCCACGAACTGATCGAAACAGCCCATTCGACCTGGCTGCTGTGGTTTTGATCCGCGAGCTGCTAGCGGGTTTTGGCACCTCGACTCACAAGGACGCCAACAAACAACCGATAACTGATCTGTAGATTCAAAGACATTAAGCCTGTCGCAGGAATCCCATGAAACAACTCAAAGTCAGCATGCTGTTCATCGTGGCTTTTTCGCTGGTTTCCGGTTCGCTCACTGCACAAACCACGCAAGAGCAACCCGAGATGCATTCCCCCGTCAACCATGTCGGAGAAGGGCATGTCGACCTGGAGTTTTGCCGCGTCATGTTTATTTCCGAGATCAATGTGCCGGCGCAGGAAAGCGGCCCTTTGCTGGACATGCCGGTTCGTCTGGGACAGGCCATTGAGCCCGGCCAGGAGCTGGCGAGAATCGACGACCGGCTGGCCCAGCTCCGACTGGATACGGCGCAGACCAAACTGGCGGCAGCATCAGAGAAAGCCAATAACGACGTCGATGTGCGAGCGGCCAATAACGCTCTGGACCTGGCGGAGACCGAACGCAAACGCAACTATCAGCTGCTGATCAAACGCACCATGCCGCAAGCCGAGTACGACCGGTCGGCGCTGCAGGCCAAACAGGCGGCTCTGCAAGTCGAGCAGGCCCAGCGTGATATGCAAACCGCGGTGAAAGAAGCCCAAATTGAATCGCACAACGTGCGAGCAGCAACCGACAGTATCGATCGTCACGTGATCAAGTCACCGCAGCAGGGGGTCGTGATGGAGCGATTCAAGGAACCCGGAGAATGGGTCAATGCCGGTGACGATGTAATGCGCATAGCCCGCATGGACACCTTGTTTGTGCAAGGCCTGCTCGATTCCAGCCTGTTCAATCCGCATGAAGTAGACGGCCAAAACGTTACCATTTCGGTCGAAGTGGCCCGTGGTGAGCGGCTGGAGTTCCAGGGGCGGATCGTGTTTGTGTCGCTTGAGAAACAAAACGCGCGATCCTACATCGTGCGGGCCGAAGTAGAAAACCGTCAGCAAAACGGTCGCTGGCTGCTGCTGGCCAATGAAGAAGCCATTATGCGTATCCACCTCGGACCGCAATCGGTAACCCAGGCCCCTCCGCCCAACTTCGGCGCCGGGCCGGTATATCGATAAAACCGGGTTGCGGAATCCACAACCCTTCTCCCTCGGGGAGAAGGTGGCCGAAGGCCGGATGAGGGCTGTTACAGTTCTTCTGCCTTCGACATGCCTTGTTCAACATTCTGCGGTTCAGTCACGCGCGCTGGAAAATTTACAATTTGCAATCACTCGGCGACCGTCACCCCCGAAGCATGCCCACGACCAGCGTGGGCATGGCACCCTGGCGGATCATGACGTCCAGCCCGTGACCAAAGGGCTATTAACCCACGATCATTTTTCAATTTGCAATGGGAACGGGACGAAGCGGGCTCTCTGTCGCTCGGGTGCCACTGGCTCTGCAAGTGCCCAAACCTGTCGTCGTCCAGCTTACTCTTCCACCATCGCAATAATCCGCAACGGTGCCCCGCTTCCGCCGCCAATTTTCATGGGTAAGGCGATAACTTTAAAACCCTTACCTGGCAACTGGTCCAGATTGGCCACGTTTTCAAATGCCGGGATATTGTGTTCAAACAACTTGACGTGGCTCTCAAACAGCCGTGACTGGCCATAGTCAATACTTGGCGTGTCGATACCAATCGCCTTGATTGCGCGATGTTCAACCAACCAGGTGGCAGCCTGCGGATCGAGTCCTGGAAAATGTAAATCCGGAACAGCCTCCGGTCCGGTTTGATCAGTACCGAGGTACCGCTGGCGATTACCCCAATGGGCGGAATAGCCGGTTCGCAACAGCACTATCACGTCCACCAATTGCCGGCCGTTGGAGGTTTCCCAATTCCGCAGGTCGTCGACGCCAATCAGATAGTCGGGATCGTTTGCGCAAGCCTCTGACACATCAACCACAACTCCCTCTCCAATCAGGCGTTCCAGCGGGATCTCATCTACCGTCATGCGATCCTCGAAAAAGTGGATTGGTGCATCGATGTGAGTGCCACCATGTTCGGCGGCAACGAAACGATTTGCCGCATAGTAGTACCCGCGGTCGGTGTAGCCGGCTGATCCCTCGATCAGCTTGAAACCGTCTTCGGTTGGCCAGTAGATGGTCTGATCGTCAAAGGGATGCGACAAATCGATGACTTGCGGCGAGGATTCCTGTGCCGTCACATTGGTGGCCTGCAGCAGACCCGCTATCGCAAAAAGGCTCAGCAGAGTTATCAATTTCATCTTCATTTCCCCCAAGCTAAAAGCCTTTCGCCGTCCCCTCGCCGCGTGGATCAGCAGCTCCGGCATAGTACCACCCGTTACCGTCCGCATCCCGGATCAATCGCAGTCCCTGAGCGTTGCCCAGGCCGCCAACCATTTGAATCTCGTGGCCACGTCGCTTTAGTTCTTCGACAACTGAATCTGCAATCGTGTTTTCTACCAGTAAACGATTGGGATCCATAAAACTCACCCGCGGCGCGGCAATCGCATCCTCAATCGTCATGTCAAAGTCGACCAGATTCATGACCATTTGCGGAACGGTTTGCCCGATCGTGTGACCGCCGGGTGTTCCCAGCGCGGCCCATGGTTTGCTGTCGCGAAAGATGATGGTGGGGCAATCGCCAGACAGCTTGCGCTGCCCCGGTTTGGCGTCCATCGGATTGCCTGCCGGTTCAAACGTGCAATAAGCCAGTGAATTGTTGAACCAGATGCCGGTTCCCGGCGGCATAATGCGACTGCCAAACAGGTTACCCAGCGTCTGGGTAGCCGAAACGATGTTGCCATGACGGTCAGCAACCACGAAGTGCGTTGTGTTGTCGCTGGTCGGTGCTGCTAATCCGGGCGGCTCAAATACCGTCGCCTGGTCGGCATCGATCTTGTCGACCTCCGTCTGCCAGTACTCTTTTGAAAACAGCAGATCCAGCGGCGGCGGCTGGATTTCCGGATCACCCGCGTACTTGAGTCGGCACCAGAACGCGTGTTTCGTGATTTCAGCAAAGTAATGCAGATAGTCCACGCCGTTGTGTCCAAAGTCCCTGCCTTCGATGGAACGATCAACACAACTCATCATGCCCAGACGAATCAACGACGGGAAAGCGGTTGCGGGTGGTGACGCCGTGTAAACCTGCACCCCGTGATAATCGATCTCGGCTGGTTCCCACCACTCGGCACGATCGGCACGAAGATCCTCAATGGACAAAAAGCTTCCGCGCACCTGCATCTCTTCATGAATTTGCTCAGCCAGTTCTCCATCGTAGAAAACACGCGCACCCTGATCGGCCACCAGCCGCAATGAACCGGCCAGATCAGCCTGCACCAGCAAGTCGCCTTCGCGAATTCGCTTGCCGTCAACCGAGTAAATCGCTTTGGCATGGTCGGGAAAACTGCGGTACGAATAGGCGACCATCTGTTCCAGACGTTCGGTTACGGTGAATCCGTTCTCGGCAACTTCGATCGCGGGTTGAAACAGTTCGGCCCATTCAAGTTCACCGTATTCCTGAGACATGGCCTGCCACGCATTCACATTGCCCGGCGTGGAGACCGATTTGGGGCCAGTGCGGTTGTCTTCGTAGCCAGGCGTCGGCTCGCGAAACACATCCGAGTCCACAGCCATCGGGATCTTGCCGCTGGAATCCAGAAACTGGACCTGCTTCGATTTGGCGTCGTAAATCAGGATCGTGCCGTAGCCACCCATCCCCGAATTCATCGGCTCGACGACGTTCAGAGTCGCTGCGATGGCAACCGCCGCATCAAAAGCGTTTCCGCCATCCTGTAAAACCTTGACCCCCGCCTCGGTCGCCAGCGGATGCGCCGAGCTGACCATGTTCAGCGGTCGCGGCGTCGCGACATCGTCCTGGGCACCAACGTCAGAGCCCAGCCACGAACCGATCAACACAGTGATCAAGCAAACTCTCAGGCAACGACAGCGCATATTCAGTTCTCCAGTCAAATTCGTGGGTCGACATCATTGTGACGTCCAGACTGGTCAATGGGAAATCGCACCACAGATTTGGCGGTTGACAACACCCAGCCTGTTTCACGAGGGCTATTACGCCGCGACAATTTTTTAATTTGCAATTTTCATTTTTCAATTTGCATTATGATGGCCACCGTCACACCGAAACATGCCCGCGATCAGCGCGGACAAGGCGGCCGGCCTCCAGCCTGGGACAAGAAGTCTATTGCGCCCCCACCCACAACAAGCTGTGGCACGGCTCAATTCGCAATTTGCAATTTTCATTTTCAATTTGCAATAGACACGGACCCTCACGCCGAAGCAAGCTCACGACCAGCGTCGGCATGGCGCCCACCGTTTCGAGATTTCCCTAGTACAGTACGCCATCCACTGGTTTAAGCGATTCCGGCAGTTCCGTTTCGCCCAGCATTTGTTTGATATTGATTTCGATCGTGCGTGACAGGGTCAGCATCGGCGTGTCCGAGGGATGGCCGTCAAACGGGTCTTGCAGGAACAGCGCAACCCGGTCGATTAACAGGAAGGCAAACGACAGGGAAATGGAAGTGGCAATGAGTGCTCCGGCCGGGACATTGACCAGACCAAATGGAATCAGGATGACGAACAAATAGATCAGTATGTTAACCATTCGGCTGTAGGAAGTGGGAAAAACCGTGTTCTTGATACGCTCGCAGCCTCCCATCGAATCAGTCAGGCGTTTTAGCGTGCGCTCGAGCTCGACATACGAAAACAGTTCGAGCCGCTCGCTTGAGTACAAGTCTCTCAATTCCCGGCCTTGCCGCAACAAGATTGCATTGGGGACGTTTTGGCTTTCCCCGTAGGCCTCGATCTCGGACGCGTCTAGCAATCCCGCAAGGTCTTGAGTCGGGTCCTGGCCCCGCAAGCTCCGACTTAATGCGTAGCACCAGGCGATCTGCCGCTTGGCCATGCCGCGCAATTCGGTTCCAGGTTCCGCCGGTGGATTGGTTTTTCCGGGATCGTGGAACTCGAGCAGTTGTCGAACCCACGTGCGCGAATCGTTAACGATCGCGCCCCAAATCGTGCGGGCTTCCCACCAGCGGTCATAACTGCAGTTGGTACGAAACGCCAACAACAAACCGATCACCGTTGCGGTCGCGATCACAATGGAGACGGGAAAGTTATAGATTTCCAGATGGTATTGAATATCGAGCCAGGAAATGACACTTGCATAAATGGCAATCACCAGCAGGTGAAAACGCAATCCGCGCATTATTCCCAACAGCGGCTTGAAGGATCCGGTAACCATGTTCCTCAACGGTTTGATGAACAAGAATTGAGAGTTACGTGCTGCGGGCTATTGTTATTGCACCAATGTCTAACATCAACTGACCAAAATCCGGGTCAGCTGGAGGTGGCGAACGGCAGAGTATCGAACAAGGAATGTCCAGGGCAGAGGTGGCGTGCCGCCTCCGCGCAGGACTGGGAGGCCGAATCGGGGGGACAAACGGGGCGGTTAGGGTTGCCAATTCTCATTTTGCAATATGCATTACAGCAGCGTGCAGATTCCGTCGCCGGATGCCACTGGCGTAACCTGCTCGACCAGTGCCATGCTGTTACGCCTGGTCCTTTTCCGTCGTAATCGTCGCCTCCTGCAGCTTGAATACAGCCACGGCAAGCAGACCTCCGACAAACGGTCCGATGGTGTGCAAAATGATGTTTTGCAGGGCTTCAGGAGTTCCGCCAAGTGTGCCCTTGATCAAGTTGGGACCGATGCCCACGGCCGGGTTGAAGGCACCGCCCGAAATATGCCCGCCGGCAAAAGCGCCCACCACGACAGTGAATCCGATTGCCAGGCCAAAATAGGAATTGCCTTCTGTGCCTTCCGAAGTCGCGGTGTTCAACACCACCAGACACAACGCGAAAGTGAACAGAATCTCGATGATCCACACGCCGGGACTGGACAATTGAAAACCCTCGCCCGGCGCCGGACCAAAGTACTGGGGAATCTCATTGCCGTCGACCACCAGCCCGGCCGGGATGATGAAGCTGACCACTAGCGCCGCAACGATCGCCCCGGCAACCTGTGCTACCCAGTAAGGGACCAGTTCCGTCACCTTCAGGGCGCCGCGCAGCATGGCTGACAGGGAAACCGCCGGATTGTAGTGGCCGCCAGAGATGTGACCGCCCATATAAACCATGATCATCAACGAGCAACCGATCGCCAGGGGGGCCAGAGCTACGTTATAGGTGACACATAACCCGATGGTGAGAACCAGAAAAAACGTGCCGATGAATTCAGTGAGATACCTGGACATGATTGCTCCGTTAGGTCGGTGGAGGGCTGATGAGAGGAGACGACGGGGCAGTTATACCGGTATCCGTCCGTCGTTGCCACAATCAGTTCGTCGGGAGGATCCACATGCGGGACATGAAACTGTCCGGGCCAGGGGGGAATAGGTAGTAGGTAGTAGGTGATAGGTAGTAGGTGATAGGTAGCAGGTGATAGGTAGCAGGTGGCACTCCCCCCTTTTTCAAAGGGGGGGTTGAGGGGGTTCAAACCGCAGAATATCGAACACAGAATTTCGAAGGCAGAAGTTTGTACAGGTTGTGGGTTATAGAAGGCAGGTTGCAGGCAGTCGACGGTTGACAACAATTTCGCGAAGCCAATTTGCAATTTGCACTTTTCATTCTGCAATTTGCATTACCTCAGCGCATGCCG